>NZ_BCBJ01000020.1:0-7262 GCF_001320605.1 Pseudomonas sp. NBRC 111133
GGCGCCGCCACCACCAGCTCGCCCTGCACACTGCCCACCAGCCCACGGCCAATGATATTGGCGCCGGAGCGCGGGTCGCGGTTGTCCACCGCGTACAGCGGCTGGGCCTGCCCCGGCAGGTAAAACAGCGCCACCTGGGCCCCGTCGAGCCATACCACTACGCCAGAGTCAGCTACCAGGTCTTGCGCCTGGCACACAGCCTGCCAGTTCTCGCAGGTTTTCACAGCAGCATTGGACAGGTTCATCAGACAGCCTCCTCGACAGTGGGAATCAGGTGCAGCGGCGCAGCGGGCCGGCGTTGTTCGCGTTCACGCACGAAATGCACGTCCGGATCGGCGCGCCGGTCGTTGACGAAGGTGCGGAAGCGCTTGAGCTTTTCCGGGTCGTTGAGGGCGTTGGCCCATTCGCATTCGTACTGGTCCACCACATGCTGCATCTGCGCTTCAAGCTCGCCGGCCAGGCCCAGGCTGTCATCGATGATCACCTGTTTCAGGTAATCCAGCCCGCCCTCCAGGTTCTCGCGCCACACCGAAGTGCGCTGCAGCTTGTCGGCCGTGCGGATGTAGAACATCAGCACGCGGTCGATCAGGCGTACGAGGGTTTCGTCGTCCAGGTCGGTGGCGAACAGCTCGGCATGCCGTGGGCGCATGCCGCCGTTGCCGCACACGTACAGGTTCCAGCCTTTGTCGGTGGCGATCACGCCGATGTCCTTGCTTTGCGCCTCGGCGCATTCGCGGGTGCAGCCCGATACCGCGAACTTGAGCTTGTGCGGGCTGCGCAACCCCTTGTAGCGGTCTTCCAGGCGCAGGGCCATGCCGACACTGTCCTGCACACCGTAGCGGCACCAGGTGCTGCCGACACACGACTTCACCGTGCGGGTCGACTTGCCATAGGCGTGGCCGGTTTCGAAGCCGGCCTCGATCAACTCCCCCCAGATCAGCGGCAGTTCGTGCAGCTGGGCGCCGAACAGGTCGATGCGCTGGCCGCCGGTGATCTTGGTGTACAGGTCGTACTTCTTGGCCACCTGGCCGATGACGATGAGCTTGTCAGGGGTGATTTCACCGCCGGGGATGCGCGGCACTACCGAGTAGGTGCCGTTCTTCTGCATGTTGGCCATGAAGGTGTCGTTGGTGTCCTGCAGTGGCACCAGCGCCGGGTCCATGATCGGCTGGTTCCAGCACGAAGCGAGGATGTTGCCCACTGCCGGCTTGCAGATGTCGCACCCCACATGGCCCTTGCCATGGCGTTCGAGCAGTTCGCTGAAGGTGCGGATGCCCTCCACCCGCACCAGCCCGTACAGCTCCTGCCGGGTGTAGGCGAAGTGCTCGCACAGGCTCTTGTCCACCGCGACGCCCCGGGCCGTCAGCTCATGCTCGAACACCTGCTTGAGCAAGGCGGCACAACCCCCGCAGCCCGTGGCAGCCTTGGTGCACCCCTTGACGGCGGCAAGGTCGCTGCAGCCGTTGTCGATGGCGGCGCACACCGCCCCCTTGCTGACGTTGTGGCAGGAGCAAATGGTCGCGCTGTCCGGCAGTGCATCGGCGCCCAAGGCCGGCGCGCCACCGCCTTGCGGCAGAATCAGCGCGGCCGGGTCGGCCGGCAGGGCGATGCCGTTCTGGGCATACTGCAGCAAGGTATCGTAGTAGCTGTTGTCGCCCACCAGCACCGCACCCAGTACATGCTTGCCGCTGGCATCCACCACCAGCCGGCGGTAGGCGCTGTTGGCTTCGTCGATGAAGCGGTAGCTGCGCGCACCTGGTGTGGCGCCGTGGGCATCACCGATCGAGCCGACATCCACGCCCAGCAGCTTGAGCTTGGTCGACATGTCGGCACCGGTGAACGCGACCGCTGCTTCCCCCATCAGCAACGCTGCCAGGTTGCGTGCCATGCTGTAGCCCGGGGCGACCAGGCCGAACACACTGCCGTTCCACGAGGCGCACTCACCAATGGCAAAGATGCGCGGATCGCTGCTGCGGCAGTGGTTGTCGATCACCACCCCGCCACGCGCGGCGATGTCCAGGCCACTGGTGCGGCCCAGGGCATCCTGCGGACGAATACCGGCAGAGAACACGATCAGGTCGGTTTCCAGGTGCTCGCCACCCTCGAAGTTCATACGGTAGCGATAGGCTTCACCATCGCTGATCGACTGGGTGGCGCGGGACAGGTGCACGCCCACGCCCAGCGCTTCGATCTGTGCCTTGAGCGCGGCACCGCCCTCGCCGTCCAGCTGCACCGGCATCAAGCGTGGCGCAAACTCAACCACGTGGGCTTCCAGGCCCAACGATTTGAGCGCGTTGGCGGCTTCCAGGCCGAGCAGGCCACCACCAACCACCACGCCACGGCGGGCACTGGCAGCGGCGGCCCGGATGCCATCAAGGTCGTCGAGGGTGCGGTAGACCAGGCGGGCGTTGCCGCTGGAGCCTTCGATCGGCGGTACGAAGGGGTACGAACCGGTGGCCAGCACCAGTTGGTCGTAGCCGTACCGGCCTTCGGCGGTAACCACTTCGCAGCGTTCGCGGTCGATTTCCAGCACGCATTCGCCAAGGTGCAGGTGCACGCCGTTGGCGGTATAGAAATCGTGCTCGCACAGGGCCAGGGTTTCGGCACAGCTGCCGCCGAAGTATTCGGACAGGTGTACGCGGTCGTAGGCGCGTTGGCGCTCTTCGCCGAACACATGCAGTTCGAAACGCTCGTGGGCGCCGCGGCTGACCAGTTGCTCGACGCAATGGTGGCCGACCATGCCGTTGCCGACGATGACCAGTCGCTCTCGTTGCCCGCTGCTCGCTGTTGCCTTCATAAGCCGATCCTCGATCAAAAAAAAGGCGCCTGGAGCCGAAGCTCCAGGCGCCTTTGCCTGTATTCATCACGGTAGGTGGCCCGGGTTGATCGCCGTTGATCAGTGGGCTTTGTTGTAGCTTGGGTAAAGCAGGGAGTGTGCCAATTGCGTTACCTGTACCGGCCTCTTCGCGGGCAAGCCCGCTCCCACAGGGATCTCCCCAGGTCTGCAGACTTGCACCTTACCTGTGGGGCGGGGTTACCCGCGAAGAGGCCGGCACAGGCAATGCACATTCAAGGTGCAACGCTCCCCATCCTGGAGCACTTCAGTAAACATCCCGCCGATACCGCTTGGCCTTGCTCAAGGCCTCCATATAGGCATCCGCATCCACACCGCCATGCGCGGCAATGACTTCACGCAACGCCGCATCCACATCCTTGGCCATGCGCTGGGCATCACCACACACGTAGAAGTACGCCCCTGCCTCCAGCCATTGCCACAGCTGCGCGCCCTGTTCGAGCATGCGCTGCTGCACATAGATCTTCTCGGCCTGGTCACGGGAAAACGCGGTATCCAGCCGCAGATGACCGCTTGCCTGCCAAGCCTGCAACTGGTCCTGGTAGTAGAAATCGGTCGCCGCGTACTGCTCGCCAAAGAACAGCCAGTTGCCCCCTTTCGCGCCCCGCGCTTCCCGCTCTTCCAGAAACGCACGAAACGGTGCAATGCCAGTCCCAGGGCCCACCATGATCACCGGCACGCTGTCGTCCTCGGGCAGCCGGAAGTGCTTCGACACCTGCGGGAAGATGGCCACCTTCAGCGCCTGGGCACGGTCGGCAAGGAAGCTTGAACACACACCTTTGCGCTCGCCATAACGCACGGTGGATACGGTCAGGTGAACCTGATCCGGATGCGCCAATGGGCTGGAGCTGATCGAGTAAAGCCGTGGCTGCAACGGCTTGAGAAGGTCGAGCCAGCTGGCCAGCGGCAGTTTTTGAGGGAAAGCACGCAGCACATCTACCAGCTGCCGGCCCCACAGCCAGTCCTGCAGCTCGGCTTTGCACTCGGGCTGTAACAGGCGCTGCAGGTCCGGGGCACTGCCGGCAAAGGCCTGCAGTTGTTGCGGGGTCACCTTGGCAATCTCCAGATGCGCTTGCAGGGCTTCGGCCAGTGGCATGGCAGGCTGGCCTTTCAACTCGACCATGGCCTGGCCATCGAGCTGCGTCAGCGCCAGCAGTTCATCGACCAGCGTCGGGCAATTGCGCGGCCATACGCCCAGAGCATCGCCAGCTGCATAGCTGAAGCCACTGCCGCTCAGGTCGAACACCAGTTGCCGGGTTTCCTTGCTTGCACCGGGCCCATTAAGCAGGCGGTTTTCCACCAGGGCGGCGGCCCAGGGTTGCTGCTTGCCATAGATCGTGACCGGCGCAGGCTCATTGACCGGTTGTGGGGCAGCAGCAGTGCCCAGCGCAGGCAACAGCGCTTCGAGCCAGCCGGCGAACGCTGCGTCAAAATCGGGTTCGCAGTCCACCCGCTGCAACAAGCGCCGCCCACCCAGCTCGGCCAGGCGCTGGTCGAGTTTGCGGCCAAAACCGCAGAACTGGTCGTAACTTGAGTCACCCAAGGCCAGCACGGCATAGGGGAGCTCGGCGCAGAGGGTGCCCTCCTCGCCCTGCAAGGCCTGCCAGAATGCCCCGGCGCTGTCGGGCGCGTCGCCATCGCCAAAGGTGCTGGCGATCAGCAGCACGCTGGCGGCGCCTTGTAGCTGGCGCGGGCTGACGGCCTCCATGCAACTGAGCTGCACCTCCAGGCCGGCACCGCGCAAGCGCTCAGCACAGCGCTCGGCCAACAGTTCGCCGTTACCGGTCTGCGAGGCCCACAGCACTTGATGCAGTGGCGCCGGCAACGCCGCAGCGGGCAACGCCGCAGGCTGGGCAAACAGACCGGCCAGCAAGCCGTCGACGAACAACCGACGGCTGGCGGCCAGCGGTGCACTGGCCGGCAGGCTGGGTACGCCTTCGGCACGGCTTTGGTCCAGGCCCAGCAGGAAACCTTGCAGGTAATGGCGTTCTTCTTCGGCCAGCACCGGGGCCGGCAAGGTGTCCAGGCCAAGCAGACGAGACAGGGTGGCAGTTGGCATACGGGCTGGCTCCGCAATGGCAGTGTTCAGCTCAAGGGTATCGATGCGTTCGCCTGCGACCCGCTCCAGGGCCACGGCGCAGTGTTTGAACGCAGGTTGCAGCGACAGCGGGTCAACCGCATCGCAGGTGACGGCATTGATTGCCAGTTGCACGCCGACCACATCGTTCCAGTGGAAGGGTGCGAAGCAGTTGCCTGGCATGACCCGGTCGCTGATGCGTGCAGGTAGCACGGCCTGGCCACGGCGCGACCGAATGGCCACCTGGTCTTTCTCGGCAACGCCCAGCCTGGCGGCGTCTTCGGGGTGAATTTCGACGAAAGGGCCGGGCTCCAGCTTGTTCAATGCCGGCACCTTGCCGGTCTTGGTCAGGGTGTGCCACTGGTGCTGCACACGGCCGGTATTCAGCACCATGGGGTAGTCGTCATTCGGCAACTCCGGTGCCGGCAACCAAGGCCGGGCGAAGAAACGGGCTTTGCCACTGGCGGTGGGGAAGGCCAACGCCGGGCGCTGGCCCTGGGCATCGTGCAGCAGCACCTGGCTGCTGCCGTCATTCAGGTAGCGCAATGGGCTGCGGTCGCTGTCACGGCCAGGCGCGCAAGGCCACTGGCGCGGTTGCTCACGCAGTTCGGCATAACCGATGCCGCGCAGGTCGTACCCGGTGGCAGGGTTATGGAAGCGACGGATTTCCTCGTACACCGCTTCGGCATCGGCGTAATCGAAGGCGTCGGCATAACCCATGGCGCACGCCACGCGGGCAATGATCTGCCAGTCCGGCAGGCTCTGCCCTGGCGGCTCGACGGCGCGCGGCATCAGGGTAAGGTTGCGCTCGCTGCTGATCATCACGCCCTCGCCTTCGGCCCACAGCGCGGCCGGTAGCAGAATGTCGGCATAGCGATTGGTTTCGGTGTCGAGGAAAGCGTCCTGAGTAATCACCAGCTCGGCCTTATGCAGGCCATCGATCACTTGCTGGCGGTTGGCGACACTGGCCACCGGGTTGCTGCAGATGATCCAGCAAGCCTTCACTTCGCCGGCTTTCATCTGTTCGAACAGCGCCACCGTGCCCTCGCCGCCTTCGCTGCGCAGGCTGCCAGGTGCCAGTTGCCATTGCTGTTCGACAAAGGCGCGGTCGTTTTCCGCCAGTGCCGAGCGCTGGCCTGGCAAGCCGGGCCCCATGTAGCCCATCTCACGGCCGCCCATGGCGTTGGGCTGACCGGTCAACGAGAACGGCCCGCTGCCGGGGCGGCAGATGGCGCCGGTGGCCAGGTGCAGGTTGCAGATCGCATTGGTGTGCCAGGTGCCATGGATGCTCTGGTTCAGGCCCATGGTCCAGCAGCTCATCCAGTTGCGGGCGCTGCCGATCCATTCGGCGGCCTTGATGATGTCGGCCTCGGCCAGCCCGGTGATGGCAGCCACGCGCTCGGGGCGGTAGTCGTCGAGAAAGGCTGGCAGTTCATCCCAGCCTTCGGTGTGGCAGGCAATGAAGTCAGGGTTGGTATGGCCGTTGCGGTGTAGCAGGTGCAGCAAGCCGTTGAGCAAGGCCATGTCGCTGCCGGGGCGTACCTGCAGGAACAGGTCGGCCTTGTCGGCGGTGGCGCTGCGCCGAGGGTCGACCACAATCAGCTTCGCACCGGCCTTGATCCGGTCGAGCAAACGCAGGAACAGGATCGGGTGGCAGTCGGCCATGTTGGCGCCAATCACCAGGAACACGTCGGCGTGTTCGAAATCCTGGTAGCTGCCGGGTGGGCCGTCAGCCCCGAGCGACAGCTTGTAGCCACTGCCGGCACTGGCCATGCACAGGCGCGAGTTGGACTCGATGTGGCGGGTGCGGATAAAGCCCTTGGCCAGTTTGTTGGCCAGGTACTGGGCCTCCAGCGACATCTGCCCGGACACGTACAGCGCCACGGCATCGGGACCGTGCTGGTCGATGATGCCGCGCAGGCGTGTGGCTGTTTCGGCGATGGCCTGATCGATGCTAGTGCGTAGCGGCTGCTGGTTACGCTGCTGGCGTGCATAGGCGTCTTCCATGCGCCCGGCGGCGGTCAGCGGCAGGTGCGCAGTGAGGCCTTTGGTGCACAGGCGGCCGAAATTGCTGGGATGCTGCTTGTCGCCGCTGACCTTGCTGACCTTGCCGTCGGCAACGCTCATGACGATGCCACAGCCGACGCCGCAATAGGGGCAGACGCTGCGTACTTCGCTGTTGGCCATGGGCAGGCTCCTGGGGGGAACGCAAAAAGGCGCCGGCTGCCCCGGCTTGCTGATGCAAGCGAGGGGCAACACGGCGCCTTTGTCGTGAGGTTTTGCGGGCTATCGACGTTGATAGCCCGGGATGGTGATGAGTCAGCAATTAAT
>NZ_BCBJ01000021.1:0-913 GCF_001320605.1 Pseudomonas sp. NBRC 111133
GGGCCGGCACAGGCTACGCACCATCCAGTGGCAACCTAGTACCCCCTGGCGCTATGCTGGGGCACATTCCAGCATGAGCAACTGCCCTCCCCCCATGTCCCAGGTGATCCTCAAGACCCCCGCCCAACTCGACCTGATGCGCCGCGCCGGCCAGCTGCTGGCCCAGGTGTTCGCCGACCTCGACAGCTTCATCCGCCCAGGCATCACCACGATGCAAATCAACGACCGCGCCGATGCATTCATCGTCGACACACTCAAGGCGCGGCCAGCAAGTAAGGGCCAATACGGTTTCACCTACTCACTCAATACCTCGGTGGACCACGTGGTGTGCCACGGCATACCCAAAGCCGATGAAGTATTGAAGGAAGGCTCGATCGTCAACGTCGACATCACCCTAGAGCAAGGCGGCTACATCGCCGACTCGTCGAAGATGTACTGCATCGGGAAAATCAGCGACGAAGCCCGGCGCCTGGTCGACACCACCTATGACGCGCTGTGGAAAGGCATCGAGCAGGTACGCCCAGGGGCCACGCTGGGCGATATCGGTCATGCCGTGCAAACCCATGCCGAGGCCGCGGGCTACAGCGTGGTGCGTGAGTATTGCGGGCATGGCATCGGCCAACAGATGCATGAAGGGCCAGAGGTGCTGCACATCGGCCAGCGCGGCATGGGCATGAAGCTCAAGCCGGGGATGGTGTTTACCATCGAACCGATGATCAACCAGGGTGGGCGTGGCACGCGCACGTTGAAGGATGGCTGGACGGTGATTACCCGCGACCACTGCCTGTCGGCGCAGTGGGAGCATACGGTGGCGGTGACCGAGGACGGGTTTGAAGTGCTGACGTTGCGGGAGGAAGAGCGCTGAAGCTGGAATCTCAGGCACAAAAAAAGCGACCCTAAGGTCGCTTTCTTT
>NZ_BCBJ01000022.1:0-9109 GCF_001320605.1 Pseudomonas sp. NBRC 111133
CCCTTCGTCTCGGTGTGGCGCGCATTCTACGGACGACCCTGCACCCTGGCAAGCACTTTTTAAACTTTTTTCAAAAAAAACTTCATGCCTTTCAAAGACCTAGCGTTGTCGGGTGTTTCTTTGAAGCAGAAGCCGCTGCTGGCCCTGTGACAGGGCTGGCCTCAGATCACTACACGGAGAATAATGCCCGCCTTATGCATTAAGGAGAGTTGCCCCTCATGTGGTTCAAGAACCTGCTGACCTACCGCCTGACCCAGGAAGTCCCGTTCGAGCCTGAAGCGCTGGAAGCCGCCCTGGCCAGCAAGCCGGCCCGCCCCTGCGCCAGCCAGGAGCTGACCACCTATGGTTTCGTCGCGCCGTTCGGCAAAGGCGAAGACGCTCCCCTGGTGCATGTCAGCGGCGAGTACCTGCTGATTGCCGCGCGCAAGGAAGAACGCATCCTGCCGAGCAGCGTGGTCAATGACGCGGTCAAGGAAAAGGTCGAAGAGATCGAGACCGAGCAGATGCGCAAGGTCTATAAAAAGGAACGCGACCAGATCAAGGACGAGATCATCCAGGCCTTCCTGCCGCGCGCGTTCATCCGCCGCTCGATGATCTTCGCTGCCATCGCCCCGCGCCAGGGCGTGATCCTGGTGAACTCGGCCAGCGCCAAGCGTGCCGAAGACCTGCTGTCGACCCTGCGTGAAGTGATGGGCTCGCTGCCGGTACGCCCGGCCACGGTAAAAATTGCACCGGTTGCCACCATGACCGACTGGGTCAAGTCGCAACAGGCCGCCGAAGGCTTCTATGTGCTGGACGAGTGCGAACTGCGCGACACCGCAGAAGACGGCGGCATCGTGCGCTGCAAACGCCAGGACCTGACCGGCGAGGAAATCCAGCTGCACCTGAGCACCGGCAAAGTGGTGACCCAGCTGGCCCTGGCCTGGCAGGACAAACTGTCGTTCATCCTGGACGACAAGATGGTAATCAAGCGCCTGAAGTTCGAAGAGCTGCTGCAGGAACAGGCCGAGCAGGATGGTGGTGATGAGGCGGCGCAGCAGTTCGATGCCAGCTTCCAGCTGATGATGATGACCTTTGCCGAGTTCCTGCCGGTGCTGTTCGAGGCGCTGGGTGGGGAGGAGATTCCGCAAGGGGTCTGATGTGTCTTGAAATGCCGGTGCTGGCCTGAAAGTGATTTTTCGCCGGTACCGCCCTCAGCCGCTTCGTCGGCAATACCTTCGCCCTGTGGGTGCTGGTATTTGCCGTGCTGGCCTTCCTGCAACCGCAATGGTTCATCGCCCTCAAGGTCGCTATCGTGCCGCTGCTGGGCCTGGTGCCTGACCGGCAAGCTGTGCAAGCTGCCGCTGGCCCAGCGTAAGGCGCTGGCGCTGGAGGTAGGCATGCAGAACTCTGGGCTGGGTGCGGCACTGGCGGCAGCGCACTTCTCGCCGCTGGCTGCAGTGCCGAGTGGGTTGTTCAGTGTTTGGCATAACATTTCAGGGGCGTTGCTTTCGACCTGGTTCCGGCGGATGGATGCGCCTGCAGGCGAGCCCGAAAGTGGTGAGCCAGCCAGGCATTGATGTTGCCTGGAAGGCCGCACATGTGCACTATATTGCCCACTGTGAGGACGGCCTCACGACGCACCGCGTGACCATTCCGGGGACGGCCCCATCATTCAAACGATGGAGACACACCTATGTCCTGGATCATCCTGTTCTTCGCCGGCCTGTTCGAGGTCGGCTGGGCCGTCGGCCTAAAATACACCGACGGCTTCAGCAAGCCGATTCCCACCGTGCTTACGGTTGGCGCCATGGTCATCAGCCTGGGCCTGCTGGGCCTGGCCATGAAAGAGCTGCCGCTGGGCACCGCCTATGCCATCTGGACCGGCGTGGGTGCCGTCGGCACGGTGATCGCCGGCATCATCCTGTTCGGCGAATCCATGGCTCTGGTACGGCTGGTCAGCGTGGCGCTGATCGTCTGCGGCCTGGTCGGCCTCAAAGTCAGCGCCAGCTAACCCTCTCCCCTAACGCAGGTTGCCGCGCAAGCGGCTAACCTGCTCGCGCAATGCTTCTGGCTGCGCTGCCTCCACCGGGATGGCGGCGCCGGCCACGATGGTTACCCGCGACCACAGGCGCTTGAAAAAGCCCTTGGCCGGGTCGCGGCTGAAGAAGCTGCCCCACAGCCCCTGCAAGGCCAGCGGAATCACCGGCACCGGCGTTTCCTCCAGGATGCGGTTGACGCCGCCCTTGAACACATCGATCTCACCATCGCCGGTCAGCTTGCCTTCCGGGAAGATGCACACCAGCTCGCCATCGGCCAGGTACTTGGCAATGCGCGCGAAGGCCCGTTCATAGGTGGCCAGGTCTTCGTTACGCCCGGCAATCGGGATGGCGCCAGCGGTGCGGAACACGAAGTTGAGCACCGGCAGGTTGTAGATTTTGTAGTACATGACAAAGCGGATCGGCCGACGGATCGCCCCACCCAGCAACAGCGCATCGACGAACGACACGTGGTTGCACACCAGCAGCGCCGCACCTTCATCGGGGATGCGCTCCAGGTCGCGATGCTGCACGCGGTACATCGAATGGCTGAGCAGCCAGATCAGGAAACGCATGGTGAACTCAGGCACGATCCTGAAGATGTAGGCGTTGACCGCGATGTTGAGCAGCGACACCACCAGGAACAGCTGCGGGATGGTGAAGCCCGCCAGGCCCAGCAGGAGGATGGTGAGCACCGCCGACACCACCATGAACAAGGCATTGAGGATGTTGTTGGCCGCGATCACCCGCGCGCGCTGGTCCTCGGCCGTGCGGGCCTGGATCAGCGCATACAGCGGCACGATGTAGAAGCCGCCGAACACGCCCAGGCCAACGATCGACAGCAGGATCCACCAGGCCTGCCCCATGCCCAGCAGCGTCAGCCAGTCGTGCGGGGCCGCTGCAGCCGGCACATCGCCGGAGTGCCACCACCACAACAGGCCGAACAGGGTCAGGCCGAACGAGCCGAACGGCACCAGGCCGATTTCCACTTTGCGCCCGCTCAGCCGCTCACACAGCAGCGAGCCCAGGGCAATGCCCACCGAGAACAGTGTCAGCACCAGGGTGACCACTGTGCCGTCACCGTGCAGCCAGTCCTTGGCGTAGGCCGGGATCTGCGTGAGGTAGATTGCACCGACGAACCAGAACCACGAGTTGCCGACGATCGAACGCGACACGGCCGGCGGCTGGCCCAGGCCCATGCGCAGGATCGCCCACGACTGCTTGAAGATGTTCCAGTCCAGCGGCATGTTCGGCGAAGCGGCAGCGGCCCGCGGGATCCAGCGGCTGGCCAGGTAGCCGAGCACAGCGGTGCCGACCACCCCACCCGCCACCACCGTGGCATAGCTGTCGGCCGACATCATCACCCCGGCGCCGATAGTGCCGGCGAGAATGGCCAGAAAGGTGCCGGTTTCCACCAGCCCGTTGCCGCCGACCAACTCTTCTTCGCGCAGGGCCTGCGGCAGGATCGAGTACTTCACCGGGCCAAACAGCGCCGAATGAGTGCCCATGCCAAACAGAGCCACCAGCATCAGCGTCAGGTGGTTGGTGATAAAGCCCAGCGCACCGATCGCCATGATCACGATCTCGGCCAGCTTGATCGCACGGATCAACGCGTCCTTGGCGAACTTCTCACCAAACTGCCCACCCAGTGCCGAGAACAGAAAGAACGGCAGGATGAACAGCAAGGCGCACAGGTTGACCCAGATCGAACGGTCACCGTCGCCCAGGCTGAGCTTGAACAGGATCGCCAGGATCAGCGACTGCTTGAACAGGTTGTCGTTGAAGGCACCCAGTGACTGAGTGATGAAAAACGGCAGGAAGCGCCGCTTGCCGAGCAAGGTGAATTGCGAGGAGTGACTCATCGTCCTTGGTCCTGAGGGCTTTTCAATTGGAGGCGCGCCGGGCACGTCAGGCCACAAATCTGCATGGGAAATGCGTGCACTGGCAAGCACCTTCACACCCACAATGACCAGGTCGTCTCAGAAACAGCCCTTCATTCGAAACCGAACAACGCTCGCGCTGTATCCACCAACAGCGCCCGGCGCAACTCTGCCGAACACCCCAAAGCCTCAAACTGTTCCAAAGCCGTACTGAAACCCACCGCCGACTCATGCTGGGTATGCGGCCAGTCACTGCCCCACATCAGCCGCTCGGCGCCGTAATGCGCTTCCAGCGTACACAGCGCCTGCCGGGCGAAGGCGAGGTTCTGTTCCGGCGAGCCTTCCAGCCGATAAATACCCGATACCTTCACCCATACCTTGCCCCGCCCCCCCAGGGTCAGCAACTCGGCAAACCCGGGTTGCCCCAGACCACGGCGGGCATCAGGCCGGCCGAAATGATCGACCACGATGTCCAGCCCATACGGCTCAAGCGCCCGCACCAGCGCTGGAATGTCCGCCACCTGGCGGTGCAGCTCCAGGTGCCAACCCTGCTCGCCAATACGCTCCAGCAAGGGCCGCCACTGGGCACCGGTGAGGTCGGGCAACGCCTGGCCCATGAGGTTCAGGCGCACGCCCTTCACGCCGAGTCGTGCCATCTCATCCAGCGTCTCACGCTCGACGTCCCGCTCCAGCATCACCACCCCGCGCAACTGCCCCGGCACCGTTTGCAGGGCGTTGAGCAGGTAGCGGTTGTCGGTCCCCAGGAAACTGGGCTGAACCAGCACGCCATGGCTGAAACCATGGGCCAGCAGTTGGCCCAGGTAGTCGCCCAGCGGCGCATCGTAGCTGGGCGCGTAACGCCGCTCGCTGGCCAGGTTCAGCCTGCGGCTGAATACGTGGGCGTGGGTGTCGATGGCGGTCAGGTGTAAAGCAGGAGCGTCGGGCATGGTTCTCATACAAACAAGGTGAAGTTACTGGGTGACAGCGCCAGCCATTTCCGGCGCAGGTGCAGATTCAAGGTTGCGACCACGGGTTTCTGGCAGGCAGAGGGCAGCGATCACCGCCACGCCATAGGCAATACCGGCGTCGATGCCGATGGCACTGCCCAGCGACATCGACTCACTCATGTGGCCAACCAGGAACGGAAACACCGCCGACAGCACGCGGCCGAAGTTGTAGCAGAAGCCCACCCCGGCACCGCGCACATCGGCCGGGTACAGTTCATTGAAGAACGCGCCCAGGCTGGCCGGGATACCGGCGGCGAAGAAGCCCAGCGGGAAGCCGAGGAACAGCATTTGCGTGTTGGTCAGCGGGAAGAACACATAAGCTTGCACGGTCAGCACACAGCACAGGGCGAACAGCAGAATGTTCTTGCGCCGACCGATGCGGTCGATCAACAGGCCGCTGACCACGCAACCGCACCAGAACGCCAGGATGATCACCGCCAGATAGCCGCCCGAGTTCAGCACCGAGAGGTTGCGCTCGGTCTTGAGGAAGGTCGGCAGCCAGGTCATCACTGCGTGGTAGCCACCGTGGGCACCCAGGCCGAGCAAACCGCCGAGCAGGGTCACGCGCAGCAGTTCCGGGCGGAAGATGCCAGCCATCGATTGCAGGAAGCTGGCGGGGATGGCCTTTTCTTTTTGCAGGCGCTGGAAGCTGTCCGGCTCTGGCACGTTGCGGCGTACCCAGATGATCAGCAGCGATGGCAACAGGCCGACGAAGAACATTACCCGCCAGGCGAATTCCTGCGGTACCAGCGAGTAGATCAGCGTGAACAGCGCCACCGCCAGACCCCAACCCACGGCCCAGGCGCTTTGCACCGTGCCCATGACCTTGCCACGGTATTTCGGGTTGATGGTTTCGGCCATCAGCACCGCGCCAGCCGCCCATTCACCGCCAATGCCGAAGCCTTGCATGGCCTTGACGAACAGCAGCGAGTAGAAGCCGGTGACGAACGCCGAAAGGAAGGTGAAGAAGGAGAACCAGAGAATCATCCATTGCAAGGTACGCACGCGGCCGTAGCGGTCGGACAAGGTGCCACCCAGCCAGCCGCCGATCGCCGAGGTCACCAGGGTCAGGCCGCTGATCAGGCCGGCATCGCCCTTGGTCAGGGAGAAGGCAGCGATCAGCGCGGGGATGGCCAGGCCGAACATTTGCACTTCCAGCGCATCGAGCGACCAACCGCCGAAGCAGGCCCAGAACGTCTTGCGTTCCCGTGAGGTGATCTGGCGATACCAGCTGAACATGATTGTTATCCTTCTTGGTCGTGTGTGTTACGGGCAGGCGAAGCCACTGCGCCGTGGCAGCACGGCGCAGACGGGTAAAACGGGTGAAGCAGCCGGCTTAGCGGATATCGATGCGGTAGCGGAAGTGCTGCGCATGGCCGCGCGAGCGGCGCCATTCCAGGGGCTTGCCGGCGTAGTCACGGGCCAGACGCTCGATCACCACCACCGGGCTGTCGGCCGGCAGTTGCAGCAAGCGGCCATGCAGTGCGTCGACCGCTTCGGCGGTCAGGGTCTCTTCGGCGTAGGCGACCACCTGGCCGCACAGTGCTTCATAGATCGGGTACAGCAGCGGCCCCTTGCTATTCAGCTCCACGTCCAGCAATGGCTGGAAGGTCTGGCGCGGCAGCCAGATTTCTTCAGCCAGGACGGGCTGGGCACCCAGCAGACGGGTACGAATGATACGGATCACCTCGGCGCCCGCCGCCAGGCCCAGGGCCTCGGCCACCGCCGATGGCGCTGCGAGCGGCTCGATGGACAGGATGCGGCTTTCTGGCACCACACGCTCGCCATTGGCAGCCTCGAAACGGAAGAAGCGGAACAGCGAAGACTGGAACTGCGGGCGGCGAATGAAGGTGCCACGACCCTGCTGACGTTCCAGCACGCCTTCGGCGACCAGCACGTCGACGGCTTTGCGCACGGTGCCGACCGACATATCGAATTCGCTGGCCAGGGCCGCTTCGGTCGGGATCGCCTCGCCCGGGCGCCAGCGGTTATTGGCAATCTGCTCGACCATGTGGTCGCGCAATTGTTGGTAGCGGGGCAGTCGAGCATCACCGGTCAGTGGGTGCATGGGTCTCGCTCTCGTCTTGTTATCTAAACATATATATGAATTTTTTCGAGAGTATTCCCCGTGGGTGGCGGGCTGTCAATCCTCCGCCTGTCGCCGGACCAGTGCCTGGCTTATGCTTGTGGCCGGGAAAACCAGAACAACAAGGACGTGGCAATGCTCGCCGCCATCAAACGCTACCCGCACACCGTACGCCTGTTGCTGTTGACCACCTTCACCCTCACCGTCGCCCGTGCCCTCACCCTGCCCTACCTGGTGGTGTACCTGGCCGACAATTTCCAACTGCCGATCAGCCAGATCGGCTTGCTGATAGGTGGCGCGCTGATCATCGCCTCGCTGCTGAGCCTGTATGGCGGCCACTTGGTCGACACCTTGCGCAACCACACCCTGGTCAGCGCCAGCACCCTGTTGTTCGCCCTGGCCTTTGTCGGCGCGGTCGCCAGCCGTTCAGCGTTGCTGTTCTTTCTGTGCCTGGTACTGATCAACCTGGCCCTCACGGTGGTCGATATCGCCGCCAAGGCCGGCTTTTGCGCCTTGCTGCCGGTAGAAGAACGGGCCGAGGTGTTCGCCATCAAGTACACCCTGAGCAACGTTGGTTACGCCGCCGGCCCTTTACTGGGCGTGGCCATGCTGGAACTGAACGACCACATGCCATTCATCGCCTCTGCCCTGCTTGGGCTGGCCATGTGCCTGGCCTATTGGCGCCTGGGCGACCGCAGCCTGCAGGCAAGTGCAGACAAGCCTGCGGCCGGTTTCGGCCAAGTGGCGCTGGGGCTGGCGCGTGACCGCCGGCTGGTGTGTTTCACGTTGGGCGGGGTGTTGAGTGCGGTGGTGTTTGGCCAGTTCACGGCCTACCTGTCGCAGTACCTGGTCGTCACCAGCAGCCCGACCGAGGCGGCGCGCCTGGTGGGCTATCTGGTGACCACCAACGCCGTAACGGTGATTGCCCTGCAGTACCTGATTGGCCGGCGTATCAGCCGCCAGCGCCTGATGCCCTGGTTGCTGGCCGGCATGGCCCTGTTCATCGCCGGGCTGCTGGGCTTTGCGTCGGCAGGCTCGGTGCTGGCCTGGTGCCTGGCGATGCTGGTGTTCACCCTGGGCGAAATCATCGTGATCCCCGCCGAGTACATGTTCATTGACCTGATTGCGCCGGAGCACTTGCGCGGGGTGTATTACGGCGCGCAGAACCTGTCCAATCTTGGCGCGGCACTGGGGCCGGTGATGGTGGGGTTTGCCCTGGTACACCTGTGGCCGGGGGCGATCTTCTACCTGTTGGTATTGTCGGTGATACTGGCGGGGGTCTTTTACGGGTTGGGCACCCGAAAAGGTTGATGTGTTGTTTCAGGTCAATCGCGAGCAAGTTCACGCCTACAACCATGGTCTGCGCTGACGAAGCGGCACCTGCGTGCCAGACTGATTGATCGGGACCGCGTTATCTTTTTTGCTTCGGAGTCTTCATGTCGTTGTCCAGCGGGCTGATCGCCGTGGTCGCCCTGGCCTATATGGCCGTCATGTTCGCCATCGCCTTCTATGGCGACCGCCGCAGCACGCCGTTGCCGCCGAAACTGCGTGCCTGGGTGTACAGCCTGTCGCTGGCCGTGTACTGCACCAGCTGGACCTTCTTCGGTGCGGTCGGCCAGGCCGCCGAACAGCTCTGGGCGTTCCTGCCGATCTACCTGGGCCCGGTGCTGCTGCTGATCTTCGCGCCCTGGGTGCTGCAAAAGATGGTGCTGATCAGCAAGCAGCAGAACATCACCTCGATCGCCGACTTCATCGCCGCCCGCTATGGCAAGTCGCAGACGCTGGCGGTCGTGGTGGCGCTGATCTGCCTGGTCGGTGTGCTGCCGTACATCGCCTTGCAGCTCAAAGGCATCGTGCTGGGTGTGAACCTGCTGATCGGCGCCAACGCCGATGCCACCGGCACCCGCGTGCAGGACACCGCACTGGTAGTGTCGCTGGTGCTGGCGCTGTTCGCCATCGTGTTCGGTACCCGCAGCCTGGACGTGACCGAGCACCACCGTGGCATGGTGCTGGCGATTGCCTTCGAGTCACTGATCAAGCTGCTGGCCTTCCTGGCCGTGGGCATTTTCGTCGTCTTCAACTTGTATGACGGTTTCGACGACCTGTTCAGCCAGGCCC
>NZ_BCBJ01000023.1:0-127411 GCF_001320605.1 Pseudomonas sp. NBRC 111133
GGGAACCCGGGGCGATTCAAAGTGAAAATCCGCTTCAAGCCACAGAGAGCGCTCTTCGGGTGCTTCCACCTCATCAAACGGTACGTAAAAATCGGAACGGCGAATCCGACGCAGCGACGGATCGAAGCAGAACATTCGGCACAACGCCTGTAGAACGGCAGTTTTGCCTGCTCCGTTCGGGCCAATTAGAAACGTGGAATCCTCAAAGTAGATCGAGGTTGGCTTGCCGAAGGATTGAAAATTACTCAGTCGAACACTGTGCAGCTTCATTGCCTATCTCCGTCCATGATGCGCTGGTTTCCACCAGCCAGGGTGGGAGGAGGATAAGCTCATTTCACACAGTGATGGTAGAGGGCCACTACCCTAATGCGATGTCCTGCGTACGAGCGGAGCGCGATAAACTCGGCCTAGGCTGATCTAGGTAGGTACACCATCCCATGATATTCCCTTGTAACGCAGTCAATCAGCTCATCGGTAAGCCGACGAATCTCGTCGCTAGCCAGTGAGTCTGGAGCGAAGTCGACTACCGAATCAAAATAGCAGTAACCGTCCCAAAAACCTCTAGTGCTGTTGTATCTCGCAATCTCCATGGAATGCGCCTTAGTCATAAACGTACGCAACATCGGCACTCTCAGTTTTCGCGCCTCAAGGTAAACTTCGGATTGATGCTCATAGGATTCAATTACCTCTCTACGAACCTGCTCCGCGTCCGCCTCATCATCTATATACTCAAGATATTCCGTACCATCCCCACACGGAGCATGATTAGTGATAAGCGTATATAAGTGAGACACCGGACGCCCACCATTCATCGCTATGATATCCTCACAATATTGCTCAGCACTCCATATCGAAGACAGGCAACGATTATCTAGCACCAAGGCTATGACATTCGAAAGCAACAGCGTCCTGTACATATCTCTATTCAGATCCAGCAAAATATAATCATATTCTTTAACAAGGGTAGACAACGCATGGCTGGCTACTTTTTTCCGTTTGATCCTCTCAATTTGATATCCGTAGCAAAATCGAATTTCGCCAGGATCTAGAACGCCCGTCCCAGCAAGGTCTTCTTCAAGCTTGCGCTCAAGGTCACGAAGTTCCGCTGAATACAGGATCACATCGGACTCATCGAAATACGTCACAGGGCTATTTTTAATCTTCAGCCGACGATGCTCACGCATTTCGTCACCCATGCTACATCTGTAGACCACATCTCCCGTAATGATTGCCACGCGGCTTCCACGCCTCGCCAACTCCGTGGCCACATCGACCGTAATGGGGGATTTTCCTACTCCGCCCTTATAGGCTGTGATGCTGATGATCTTGCAACCCACAGACAGCAACCTACCGTCGTTCGAAGTCGGCGGATAGGGCACACCATGGCGCTCACAAAAGACACGAAGGCTTCGCTCTGGGATCGTCCTGTGAGATTTGCAGTCCGCCGAGGTCTCGTAGCTTCGCCAAGCCCTAGCCTTAATATCGATAGAAATCGCCGCCTGCTCACAGGTGAGCCTGAGAGATCGTCTCAGATTTTTGAGATCGCTAGGACTGATAAGGGACATAGGTATCCGCCTCCATAGATACCGAAAGAGTAGCGAGCAGCTTTCTGATCGACAATGTGCACAGCGTGCCATCTGGGCCAGTGCGCTTTACCTCGTGCATTCAAGCTTTAACCACCAGGCGGCCTGCACATAGCAACAAGCCATCATGGTAGGATATTGAACTACTCTTCGGCACGACGAGCTCGACACATGTTTGACCCAGAGGATATTGACCCAGACTACATTTCATTCTTATGGAGCGTGTACCACTGCCGCCAAAGTCCATCCGCCGAAGAGTATTTAGATTTCGCCAGGCAGGATCTTACAGACGGTAACACTCCAAGGCATCTTATCAACGCATTATCAAATGCGAAGCGTGCTCTGCACATGAGAATGGAGGATGTATGCCTAGGCTTCGGAGCAGTCTCACTTAAAAGACTTAGAAACTTCCATGCATTATCCGAATACTTAAAGAAGTGCGGACTTCCTTCGCTTTCCGTACTCGAAAAGCTTAATAAAGCAAGAAACGACACCGAACATGACTTCACCGTTCCAGAACAAGAGATGGTTGAAATTTACATTGACGTAGCGCACCTATTTCTAAGTGCTACAGACAGATGGTCTGGCAGGCATCCATGCGACATCGAGATAGATCACAAGAACGAAGCCGGCGATAGGTGGTTGCGTGAGGTTAATTTTCACTGGAGAAAAGGAAGCGTAACACTAAAAATCAATGGCAAAGATAGCCAACGTTATGAATACCCTCACAGTGTTACCTATACCAACAAAGACCCTGAGTTCTTTAAGTGGGTTACCTTTGCCACTAAACACAGTATCTAGCCAGACAAGTGGGGCTATGAAGAACGCGCTCTCTAAGCAAGCGGAGCGCGCAGGCCAGGAAGGCCGAAGGCGTGAAGGCTGTCAGCCCGACAGGGCCGAGACTGGGCGGAACGCCATGGCTCGGTTCACGACAGCCTGGCCGCTATCAGCGGCACGCCCCCTGCGTATAAATCAGTGAAGCCGATTCGGTGATGGGAGATATCCGCCTCCAGCAAGGAGCCTGAACTCGCGGAGGCTTCTCCGACCACCATCTCGCTTAAAGGTAGCCGCGACGTAGCGGGAATTGACGGTGGTAATAACCCAGAACCGCCCTTCCCTCTCTACCTTCTGGATGTCCGAAGTCCGTATCAAGTGACCATCCGAAAACCGCCCATATGGCCCTTTTCGGGCATGTCCATACACCACGCCTACCGCACTGCATGCGTGTATTTGAACGTTCAACAAGTACGCGGTGACCTCGTCCTCATACTCCTGCCCGACAGCTCGAGCAATTCGAAGCAGGTCAAAATCAGAGTAACGCTTAACATGGTAGTCGACTGAAACCGTGCTGATGTCTGTCATGATTATTACGCCCCCGCCATCTCGGCTGCAGCAGCTTTTACAGGGCTGCGCCGGTACAGCTCTTTCAATCCTTTCAGAGACCCCACATCGAGTTCAGGCTCATGGGTGTCGACGTATACTTTTCCGCTCTCGACCTCGAGAACACAGATGGGCACCTCTGCTTTATTGAAGCCCATCGAAAGAGACGTCAGATTTTCCATCTTCCAGCCACCACCTTTGTTCATCCAGCCGGGTGTGACCACTTGGACTTCCCGGACAATCAGGCTCTGATCTTGGGCTAACAACAGCTCAACGAGTCGGGCCTCATCGTTGGGCATTTCCGTATGATTCCTGAATTGACCATCATCGAAACGCTGAACGCTAACGTGATACCAGTGGGTAGCGAGAGCTCTGGATACACTATGCCAATGCATCAGCCCGTCGCCAAACATGCCAGGGATTCCGGCCATGTCAGCTTGGTGGGAACGGAACATATTTTGATCTCTGGAATAGTCGAGTCGTCACGAGCGGGGCCGTGACTCCTAAAAGATTGAGAAGATGCCTTGCAAGGTGGACGACTTACGATAACCAGAGCCCTTAAGCACGTAGACCGTATTCCGCGTCCCGAATAAATATCCATCCTTGAAGGTCTGAGCGATTGTTGACCTAACCCATTCTCCCGGCTCGAAACGCCGCTGTTCATCGTGAACAACCTTGTGGGCAAACAGGAACATGGGCTGGCATCCAGCCGAAGCTACCTTGGCCAGCTCATCTTCAGTGAGGATGGCATCCAAGATCACCCACTCCTCGACAACGCAAAGAGGCATCCACTTGTAGTGCTGCCTGGCGAGGATAAGCACATCAGCTAATTCGAGCTCGCAGCCCATCAAGCTGACACCCTCTCCCATCAGTCCATCATTGATGGCGCCACTCATACATCCTCCTAACGGTGCCCCACCTGAACGCATCTTAAGCGCAGCGGATTCGTCTCTTGCGTCACACGTATCAATATATAGATTTGTGCGGCGCCTAGCAAACACGTCATACCGTCTGCTTTTAGGGAATGGATGGATGTCGCTGCGCTACTCGTTCGCGGCAGTGCTAAGGCTGCTGCGTCATCAGAAGGGTCTGACTCAATCGGACATCTCAAATACCGTGGCCCAGTCCCATGTGAGCCAACTGGAGTCCGCTAAGACAACTGCGACAATCGACGTGAGCTGCGAACTCGCGAGAGCAATGAGGATGCAGCCTGGATCTCTAATCACCCTTGCCCTCGCCTGCTATGGCCAGCGCACGCCACGCGAATTACTTACCGACGTTTTGGCAGAACTCGAGGAGTTGGAGCTTGCGGATGTCGTCTTGAACCATCAGCAGCAGCCCACCAAGACACCCGCGATGATCGATGCAGAACGCAAGAGAGACGCCATTAGAGCATTGAAGCGAGAGGGTGCTACTCAGGCTGAGGCTGCCAGGCAGCTTGGGCTCCCTGAGGCCACATTACGACGCCTATGGCACCAAGTATCTGACAGTTGATTCTTCTCACTGATAAAGCGGAGGCTCAAGCCAAGCTTCGGCATGCTGGCCTTATTTGAGAGGGCGTAAAGCGAGGTAGCCATTTCGCTCCATAACTGTGAACAAGCGCGTCACCAATACCGTTCGTCGGAAAAAATCTAAGCAATTCGACAGCCAAAATGTCAACATTGACAGATAAAAGCACTCTGCATATCGCGTTAAAAATCCTTTTATATCATTGATTTTTAGGGTTTTTTCTCGACATTCCAAAATGTCAATGTAGGGCTGCCTCGGATAATCAAGTCAATGGCGACCGCAGCAACTTCAGTTTCGGCTGGCTGCCGGAGCAACGCGGCCAGTATGGCAGTTGCCTGACCCAAGTCGACTTCAAAGCCAGGAAGGTCATGCCACGCCCCTCGATACGCGGCATGATCGCCCGCACCTACTTCTACATGAGCAAGCAGTACAACCTGCGCCTGTCCCGGCAGGACAGCCAGTTGTTCAAGGCCTGGAACAAGACCTATCCGCCGCAGGCATGGGAGCGGCAACGCAACCAGCAGGTGGCTTGCGTGATGGGCCGGGGGAATGAGTTCGTCGGGCCGGTCAACCTCAAGGCCTGCGGCTGAGCCTCAGGCCAACGCCTGCAAATAGGCGCTGGCTTCCCGGTAGCGGGCCAACCGCGCCAGGTCGGCGGGGCCAGGGCAAGGAATGCGCGTAATGTCGCTGTTATCGGCCAGATCGGCCAGTTTGACGGTTCGCGCCAGCGGGTCATCGCCCAGACGCACCACGAAGTCCTGGTAAGCCTCACCCTCGCGGCGACTGAGCGCCAGCAAGGCTGCAAGGATTTTAAGCGCGAAACCCTCGCGCGCCAGGTCGGACAGGGTCAGCGGGGTGTCCTCAATCACATCGTGAAGTACTGCGACAATCCGTTGTTCGGGTGTGGACACCCGCATCATCACCCGTAGCGGGTGGAGGATATAAGCTGCCCCACCCTTGTCGTATTGCCCTTCATGCGCCCTGGCGGCCACGGCAATGGCCCGCTCCAGTGTAGACATGAGGCCCCTCCCCGTTCGGCATCGTCACTCCAAGCATAGCCAAACTTGTGTGAACAATGCTCAGCGCAAACTTCGGCGAAACTGGCTTGCTCCAAGTCTACGACTTGACGCGATCCCTGTAGGAGCGGCCTTGCATCGCGAAAGGGCCTGGGAAGGTTAGCGTGTGGCCCCGTGCTGGATAACCACCGAATCGGTGCCCAGCTTGGCCATCACTTCATCCCTGCGCGCTTTTGCTTCTTCGCGGGTAGGGAATGGCCCCATCAGCACCACTGGCTTGCCGTCGCGGTATTCCACCGAAGACGGGATGCCCTTTTCGATAAGCCGTGCGGTCATGTCACTCAGCGCGCCCATGTTGGCACCCTGAACCACCTCTACATCCCAGCCCTCGGGTGCCGGTTGGTCTGCCAGCGCCTCGGCGCGGCGCTGCAGGTCGGCACCGCCGCACATCTCGCGGATGCGCAGGTTGTTGCCAGTGTCGTCGACGATGATGTCGTACTGGCCATCGCGCTTGATCGCCACGTAGCTGCGGTAGGCTTCGTACTGCCCGGCATCATCCTTGCCACGGACCTGGCCGCAGATGGTGCCCTGGGTGTCGATCCGTACGTTGCCGAACTTGGCGGTTTTGGGGTTGTGCAGGTGCTCGGCCACCTGCTTGTGCACGCCTTCGACCTCGTTCTCACAGCCCGCCAGGGCGAGCACTGCCATTACCACAGCCAGTTTGCGCACGCGTGTACCTCCAGATTCGAAGGGGCGGATTCTAGCACGCCGACCTCGATCCCGAACCGCGACCAAACGTTACACGCTGCTTCACGCGCACATGCAAAAAGGGCGATCATTTCTGATCGCCCTTTTCGGATTTGGTAGGCACAATTGGACTCGAACCAACGACCCCCACCATGTCAAGGTGGTGCTCTAACCAACTGAGCTATGTGCCTGTCGTGTGGTGCGCATGTTAGTGATCGAATGCACACCTGTAAAGCTTTTTTTTGAGAAAAATCAAAAACTTTCGAATGTAAGCGCTTGGCGCCCCTGCAACGGTTTGCAGCACCCGAAACCGGGCAATGAAAAAAGGGGTGACCCTTGCGGATCACCCCTTCTTCGATTTGGTAGGCACAATTGGACTCGAACCAACGACCCCCACCATGTCAAGGTGGTGCTCTAACCAACTGAGCTATGTGCCTGTCGTGTGGTGCGCATTCTACGCATTCCTAAAACCCTGTCAACACTTTTTTTCGCGCTAAGCTACTGAATCTTAAACTCTTTATAGATAGAAGGGCTGTCAGGTACCCCGTAAAGGATTTTCATCAGACGACTAGCGGGTGTTTATTATTATTGATAGCATCGGTACATTCGTTAAAAATATAAAACACGAGGTTCCTGCAGCATGGCTAACACCCCCTACCCCCAGTCCTACTACGCCGCCTCGGCCAACCCGGTGCCGCCACGTCCGGCGCTGCAGGGTGAGGTGGAAACCGATGTGTGCATCATCGGCGCCGGCTACACCGGCCTGTCCAGCGCCCTGTTCCTGCTGGAGAACGGCTTCAAGGTAAGCATCGTCGAAGCGGCCAAGGTCGGCTTTGGCGCGTCGGGCCGCAACGGCGGCCAGATCGTCAACAGCTACAGCCGCGACATCGACGTCATCGAGCGCACCGTTGGCCCCAAGCAGGCGCAACTGCTGGGCCACATGGCCTTCGAAGGCGGCCGCATCATTCGTGAGCGCGTGGCCAAGTACAACATTCAGTGCGACCTGAAAGACGGTGGTGTGTTCGCCGCCCTCACCAGCAAGCAGATGGGCCACCTGGAGTCGCAAAAGCGCCTGTGGGAACGTTTCGGCCACAACCAGCTGGAGCTGATGGACCAGAAGCGCATCCGCGAAGTGGTCGCCTGCGACAGCTATATCGGCGGCATGCTGGACATGAGCGGCGGCCACATCCACCCGCTCAACCTGGCCCTGGGCGAAGCCGCTGCGGTCGAATCGCTGGGCGGCATCATCTATGAGCAAACCCCAGCGGTGCGCATCGAGCGCGGTGCCAACCCGGTCGTACACACGCCACAAGGTAAAGTGCGCGCCAAGTTCATCATCGTCGCCGGCAACGCCTACCTGGGCAACCTGGTACCGGAACTGGCCGCCAAGTCCATGCCGTGTGGTACCCAGGTGATCACCACCGAGCCGCTGGGTGACGAACTGGCACGCACCCTGCTGCCGCAGGACTACTGCGTCGAAGACTGCAACTACCTGCTCGACTACTACCGCCTCACCAGCGACAAGCGCCTGATCTTCGGCGGCGGCGTGGTGTACGGCGCGCGTGACCCGGCCAACATCGAGGCGATCATCCGTCCGAAGATGCTCAAGGCCTTCCCGCAGCTGAAGAACGTGAAGATCGACTACGCCTGGACCGGCAACTTCCTGCTGACCCTGTCGCGCCTGCCGCAGGTTGGCCGTATCGGTGACAACATCTACTACTCCCAGGGCTGCTCGGGCCACGGCGTAACCTACACCCACCTGGCAGGCAAGGTGCTGGCGGAGGCCCTGCGTGGCCAGGCTGAGCGTTTCGACGCCTTCGCCGGCCTGCCGCACTACCCGTTCCCGGGTGGCCAGATGCTGCGCGTGCCGTTCAGCGCCATCGGTGCCTGGTACTACAGCCTGCGCGATCGCCTGGGCTTCTGATGTAAGCAGGCCCGGCCTATTCGCGGGCAAGCCCGCTCCCACAGGTTCCGCACTGGTTTCAGGCTCAGTGCGATCCCTGTGGGAGCGGGCTTGCCCGCGAAAGGGCTGGCAACGCTATTTGTTCAGGCTACTCACAGCCTGCTTCGCCGCAATCTCCTGCCCCGCCCGCGCCAGCTCATCCGCCGCCTGCAGCCAGCGCTGACGATCCACCTGTGCCGGCAACTGCCTCGGCGGCTGCACCAGCACTGCCCAACTCCCCTGCTTCGCCCACGCCGAGGCAAAGTCATCGAACGCCATCACCTGCCGCCGGTGCATGCCCGAGCGCAACAGCACCCGTTGCTTGTAACGGTCATAGCCGATCAGCACCGCATAACGCGGCTCGCCCCACCACGCCGAACCGTCCTCGTAACGCAGCAGCACCGGGTTGCCAGCCGCCACCTGGGCCAGCAGCGCGTCCAGCTGCTTGTCCAGCGGGTACACCACCATGCCGTAGTCCCGCGCCACACGAGGAATGCCGGTGTCCAGCGCTTCGGCGCCCTGCGGCAGGTTCAACGGTTTGTCCAGCAGCCCCGGCGTGATGGGCGCGCCCTGCTGCGACAGCACGGCCGCCAGGGCCATGGCGCCACTGTGGTTGGCGTTGCCACGGTAGAACGGCACGCTGCTGATCTCGACACGCTGCGGCAGGCCCTTGAGGTTGGCGGGCGGTGCACTGGCACAGCCGGCCAGGCTGGCCGCAATCAGGCAGGCAGCCAGCAGCCGACGGGGGACGGTTTTGAAGGAATGTTGCTGCATGGACGCTCGCTTGTTTCAACGCCAGGCAGGCAGCGCCTGACTCTGGCCAACGATCATAGGCCCCACAGCGGCGCGGGTATAGTCCGACAGCGGCTTAGAGCAAATCGGACCCAGAGATAGACCATTGTTCGATGGAACGTCACAGGCGAAGGGCTAGACTAAAGCAGTGTCTGGAAGGCAAGCGCTGGCTGACCGTGCGCTGCCCTTGGAGATGGAGGCACAGATGAGCCTGACCATGGCAATCCTCATGCTGGTGGGCATGTGGCTGAGCGTCGCAGCCGCCATGCTGTGGGGTGTACTCCGTATCGTGCGGCGTCATTCCCACCACCACCTGCCACCGCAGGCACCCGCCAGGCCGCAGCCTGTACGCCGGGCACGGCGGCATGCCGGGGTGCACTAAACTTTCAGAAACCGCGAACGGGGCGCATGGCGCCCCGTTTTTTTATCAACCTTCAGCCGCCTCACGCTTCAATCGCGCCCTGCGAGCCAGGATGTTGAGGATCTCGATCGCGGTCGAGAACGCCATGGCCGCATACACATACCCCTTCGGCACATGGGCACCAAAGCCTTCAGCGATCAGTGTCATGCCGATCATGATCAGGAAGCCCAGGGCCAGCATGACCACCGTCGGGTTGTCATTGATAAAGTTGGCCAGCGGGTCGGCGGCCACCATCATCACGATTACAGCCGTGATCACGGCAATGATCATGATCGGCAAGTGCTCGGTCATGCCCACGGCGGTGATGATGCTGTCCACCGAGAAGACGATGTCCAGCAGCAAAATCTGGAAGATCGCCGCCGCAAAGCCCAAGGTAACCGTAGACGACACCTTGGCTTCTTCCTTGGCGCCGTGCGGGTCGACGTTTTCGTGAATCTCCTTGGTCGCCTTCCACAGCAGGAACAGGCCACCGGCAATCAGGATCACGTCCTTCCACGAGAAGGCGTTGCCGAACACTTCGAACACCGGGTCGGTCAGCTGAACGATCCAGGCCACCGTGCTGAGCAAGGCCAGGCGCATGACCAAGGCCATGCTGATACCAATGCGACGCGCCTTGGAACGGTATTCCACCGGCAGCTTGTTGGTCAGGATGGAAATGAAGATCAGGTTGTCGATGCCCAGTACAACTTCCATGGCCACCAGCGTAGCCAGGGCAACCCAGGCGGTGGGGCTAGCGGCGAGTTCCAGCAAGTATTCCATTGTTCAAATCCTGCAGCGGCGGGGTGGGGTCAGATTTCCTGAGTGTCTTTTTTCTTGTCGGCATCTTCAAGCGTGTGCCCTTCTTTGCCGATGGCCTCACTCAAGGCCTGTTGGGCGGCCTTGTTGGTGTCGTCGATCGCCTGCTTGGCCGACTGCGCCGCCTGGTCGAGCACCTGCTGGGCGGATTTCTCGGCCTGGTCGCAACCCGCGAGCGTGAACAGGGCCAACGCCAGCACCAACGGGGTGCCAATGGATTTGAGTTGTAGCATGGTGTCCTCGCATGAAATATCCCGGCGGCGCATGGCGCCTGATGCCGTGCATTCTAGAGACGCCAATAGTTCAGGAAAATTCGTATTTTCATGGCGTATACTTCGGTTTTTACGAATCGGGGCGACCGACGGTGCTCAACTATCGCCAACTGCATTACTTCTGGGTCGTGGCCAAGACGGGCAGCATCACCCGCGCCAGCGAACAGCTCAACCTCACACCACAAACCATCAGCGGGCAGATCAGCCTGTTCGAGCAAACCTATGGCCTGGAGCTGTTCCAGCGTGCGGGCCGACAGCTGGAGCTGACCGAGACAGGCCGCCAGGCGCTGGTTTATGCCGAGCAGATGTTCCAGATCGGCGGCGAGCTGGAAGCCATGCTGCGCGCCGGCCCGCAAGAGCAGATCCTGTTCCGCGTGGGGGTGGCCGACGTGGTGCCCAAATCCATCGTCTACCGCCTGCTGGCACCGACCATGGAGCTGGATGAAGTGCTGCGCATCAACTGCCGCGAAGACAAACTCGAGCGGTTGTTGGCAGACCTGGCCATCCAGCGCCTGGACCTGGTGATTTCCGACAGCCCCATGCCCAGCCACCTGGACATCAAAGGCTACAGCCAGAAACTGGGCGAATGCGGACTGAGCTTCTTCGCCACCCCGGCGCTGGCACAACGGCTGGACGGCCCCTTCCCGGCTTGCCTGCAGGATGCACCGCTGCTTGTTCCCGGCCAGGAGACCGTGGTGCGCAGCCGCCTGCTGCGCTGGCTAGGCGAGCAACAGGTGCAGCCACGGATCGTGGGCGAGTTCGATGACAGTGCCTTGATGCAGGCGTTCGGGCAGTCAGGCAGCGGCATTTTCGTCGCCCCCAGCGTGATTACCGACGAAGTGTGCCGCCAGTATGGCGTGGAACTGATCGGGCAGACCGAGGCCGTGCATGAGTCGTTCTATGCCATTTCGGTGGAACGCAAGGTCAAGCACCCGGGGATCGTGGCGATTACCGAAGGCGCACGGCGGGAGTTGTTTCACTGGTGACGTTGGCCCCTGCGACGACACAGCCGAGGCTGCGCCGCCGCGCTCTGTGCTAAAGTCGCGCCCTTTCACAATAATGAGATTGTGCTGCACATGTCCCCTGTACTTCGCCTACTCAACCGAACCAGCCTGGTGACGCAGATCGTCATTGGCCTGCTTGCCGGTATTGCACTGGCCCTGCTGGCGCCCGCCATGGCCCTGGACCTCGCCTTTCTCGGCAAACTGTTCGTCAGCGCGCTGAAAGCGGTTGCGCCGGTCCTGGTGTTCATCCTGGTCATGGCCTCGATCGCGAATCACCGCCACGGTCAGGAAACCCACATTCGGCCAATTCTGTGGCTGTACCTGCTAGGCACTTTTGCCGCGGCGGCTGTGGCGGTCGTTGCCAGCATGCTGTTCCCTTCCACGCTGGCGCTGAGCGCGGGTGATGCCACACTGGCGGCTCCGGGAGGCATCAGCGAGGTTCTGCAGAACCTGGTGCTCAGCGCAGTGGACAACCCGGTCAACGCGCTGCTCAGCGGTAATTTCATCGGCATCCTGAGCTGGGCCATCGGCCTGGGCGTTGCGCTGCGCCATGCCAGCCCGGCCACCCGCACGGTCGTGGAAGACTTGTCCAATGGCGTGACCCTGATCGTGCGCGTGGTCATCCGTTTCGCCCCGCTGGGCATCTTTGGCCTGGTCAGCGCCACCCTGGCGCAGTCTGGCCTGGACGCTCTGCTCGGCTACCTGCACCTTCTTGCAGTCCTGATCAGCTGCATGCTGTTCGTGGCGCTGATCATGAACCCACTGATCGTGTTCTGGAAAATCCGCCGCAACCCCTACCCACTCACCCTGCTGTGCCTGCGCGAAAGCGGCATTACCGCGTTCTTCACCCGTAGCTCGGCGGCCAACATCCCGGTCAACCTGGCCCTGTCGGAGCGCCTTGGCCTGCATGAAGATACCTATTCGGTCTCGATCCCGCTGGGTGCCACCATCAACATGGCCGGTGCCGCCATTACCATCACCGTGCTGACCCTGGCAGCGGTACACACCCTGGGTATCCAGGTGGACCTGCCAACTGCCGTGCTGCTCAGCGTGGTGGCTGCGGTATGTGCCTGCGGCGCATCGGGTGTGGCAGGTGGTTCGCTGTTGTTGATTCCACTGGCGTGCAGCCTGTTTGGTATCCCCAGTGAAATTGCCATGCAAGTGGTAGCGGTGGGCTTCATTATCGGTGTGCTGCAGGATTCGGCCGAAACGGCGCTGAATTCTTCGACCGATGTGCTGTTCACTGCAGCGGCGTGCCAGGCAGAAGAGCGGCGCAGCGCTTGAGATTGTCGGGGCCGCATCGCGGCCCCAATTGCTATACACCGTGGCATTACCTACCCTAGTGGCCTTTCCCCAGCAATGAGACAGGGCCATGTCAGAACACGAAACCGCAGGTGAAGGCCGCTTCAACAGCATCGAGATCCGCGTTCTCGGCTCACTGATCGAAAAGCAGGCCACCAGCCCGGAAAGCTACCCACTGACCCTCAATGCCCTGGTCCTGGCCTGCAACCAGAAGACCAGCCGCGAGCCGGTGATGAACCTTACACAAGGCCAGGTCGGCCAGGCCCTGCGTGCCCTCGAAGGGCAAGACATGACCCGCCTGCAGATGGGCAGCCGTGCCGATCGCTGGGAACAGCGGGTAGACAAGGCCCTGGAGCTGGTACCGGCCCAACTGGTGCTGATGGGCTTGATGTTCCTGCGCGGCCCGCAAACCCTCAACGAACTGCTGACCCGCAGTAACCGCCTGCACGACTTCGACGACACCGAACAGATCCAGCACCAGCTGGAACGCCTGATATCGCGGGATCTGGCCTTGCACCTGCCGCGCCAGGCCGGCCAGCGTGAAGACCGCTACACCCATGCATTGGGTGACCCTGCGGAAATCGAGGCGATCCTCGCTGCACGCCAGCAGGAAGGTGGCGTGCGCAGCAGTGGCGCCAGTGTGTCGGAAGAACGGATCGAAGCCCTGGAAGCCCGCATTGCGGCGCTGGAGGCGCGCCTGGCCGAGCTGGAAGGCTGAGCCGTCACGGCTCGCGGTCGGGGAAGTTGCGGCAGCTCTTGCGTTCGGCCAGCTCCCTGTCACTGGGGCGCTGGTCGACGAACACGGTGCGGCCGTCGGCGTAGATTTCCAGGTAACCCCAGTGCAGGTCCTGTTCTTTCTGCCCGGGCTTTGGAGGGACTAACCACCAGGGTTCGCGGCTGATCAGGGTCATGAGAGTTGTTCCTGAGGGATCTGCAGTAAGCATAGACACCTTCAAGTACAACTTTGCCAATACCAGCCCTTTCGCGGGCAAGCCCGCTCCCACAGTGACTGCCACAACATCAAGGTGTGTGCAGTACTTGTGGGAGCGGGCTTGCCCGCGAAGAGGCCGGTACGGGCTTACGCCGGCGCCGAAGTCCGGATCAGGTGGTCGAAGGCTGCCAGCGAGGCCTTGGCCCCCTCGCCCACCGCAATCACGATCTGCTTGTACGGCACGGTGGTCACGTCACCCGCCGCAAACACACCCGGGATGCTGGTCTGGCCCTTGGCATCGACGATGATCTCACCACGCGGCGACAGCTCGACGGTGCCTTTCAGCCAGTCGGTGTTCGGCAGCAGGCCGATCTGCACGAAGATACCTTCCAGCGCCACTTCATGCTGTTCATCGGTGGTACGGTCCTTGTAGCGCAGGCCGGTCACTTTCTCACCATTGCCCAGCACTTCGGTGGTCAGTGCGCTGGTGATCACTTTCACGTTCGGCAAGCTGTGCAGTTTGCGCTGTAACACCGCATCGGCCCGCAGCTGGCTGTCGAACTCGATCAGCGTCACCTGGGCGACGATACCGGCCAGGTCGATGGCCGCTTCCACGCCCGAGTTGCCACCACCGATCACCGCTACACGCTTGCCCTTGAACAGCGGGCCGTCACAATGCGGGCAGTAGGCGACACCACGGGCGCGGTATTCCTGCTCGCCCGGCACATTCATTTCGCGCCAGCGGGCGCCGGTGGCCAGGATCACGGTCTTGGCCTTGAGCGATGCGCCGCCGGCCAGGCGTACTTCATGCAGGCCGCCATCGGTGGCCGGGATCAGTGCTTCGCCGCGCTGCAGGTTCATGATGTCCACGTCGTACTGCTTGACGTGCTCTTCCAGCGCCGTGGCCAACTTCGGCCCTTCGGTTTCCTGCACCGAGATGAAGTTCTCGATGGCCAGGGTATCGAGCACCTGGCCGCCGAAACGCTCGGCGGCGACGCCGGTGCGGATGCCTTTACGTGCCGCGTAGATGGCTGCTGCCGCGCCGGCTGGGCCACCGCCGACCACCAGCACATCAAAGGCGTCCTTGGCGTTGATCTTCTCGGCCTGGCGAGCACCGGCGTTGGTGTCGATCTTGCCTAGGATTTCTTCCAGGCCCATACGGCCCTGGCCAAACACTTCACCGTTCAGGTAGATGCTCGGCACCGCCATGATCTTGCGCGCTTCCACTTCTGCCTGGAACAACGCACCGTCGATGGCCACATGGCGCACATTAGGGTTCAACACCGCCATCAGGTTAAGCGCCTGAACCACATCCGGGCAGTTCTGGCACGACAGCGAGAAGTAGGTTTCGAAGGTGAACTCGCCTTCCAGCGCCTGGATCTGCTCGATCACTTCGGCACTGGCCTTGGACGGGTGGCCGCCGACTTGCAGCAGCGCCAGCACCAGCGAGGTGAATTCGTGACCCATGGGGATACCTGCAAAGCGCAGGCTGATCTCGCCATTGGGGCGATTGAGCGAGAACGATGGACGACGGGCGTCATCACCATCCGCGCGCAGGGTAATCAAGGTTGACAGGCTGGCAATTTCCACCAGCAGGTCATGCAATTCGCGGGACTTCGCGCCGTCGTCGAGGGAGGCAACGATCTCGATCGGCTGGGTGACCCGCTCCAGGTAGGTTTTCAGTTGCGATTTAAGCGTGGCGTCCAACATACGGGCGATTCCTTTTTTCAAAACTCGGATACAAAAACGCCCAGGCGAGGTCGCCCGGGCGCTTTTACGGGGCGGTGACTACTTCAGCTTTGGCGGCTGGCTACCGCCCACGACATGCACATAGCCTTAGATCTTGCCGACCAGGTCCAGCGATGGCGCCAGGGTGGCTTCGCCTTCTTTCCACTTGGCCGGGCACACTTCGCCTGGGTGAGCGGCAACGTACTGGGCAGCCTTCACTTTACGCAGCAGTTCGGCAGCATCGCGGCCTACACCACCGTCGTTCAGTTCGACGATCTTGATCTGGCCTTCCGGGTTGATCACGAAGGTACCGCGATCGGCCAGGCCGGCTTCTTCGATCAGCACGTCGAAGTTGCGCGAGATGACGTGGGTCGGGTCACCGATCAGCGGGTATTCGATCTTGCCGATGGTGTCCGAGGTGTCGTGCCAGGCTTTGTGGGTGAAGTGGGTGTCGGTGGACACACCGTAGATTTCCACGCCCAGCTTCTGGAACTCGGCATAGTTGTCAGCAAGGTCACCCAGCTCGGTCGGGCATACGAAGGTGAAGTCGGCCGGGTAGAAGAACACGACAGACCACTTGCCTTTCAGGTCGGCTTCGCTGACCTGAACGAACTCGCCTTTGTGGTAGGCAGTGGCGTTGAACGGTTTGACCTGGCTGTTGATGATTGGCATGAGAGACGCTCCTTCATGGGGTTGGAATCAGTTGATGGATAGAATCCTAACTAATCATCCCGCAGATGGCTCATTGGCAAAGCTCATGCTTGCGATTGGTTTTGGCTATAACCGGGGTTTATTAATAGAAGGGAATCGGCTGAGCAAAGGATTGCGGGGTGCGTTTGGGCCTCATTGCCGGCAAGCCAGCAACGAGGCCGTTAGCATCAGCGGGTCACGGTGCGCATGGTCACGAACTCTTCAGCCGCCGTCGGGTGGACGCCGATGGTCTCGTCGAACTGTTGCTTGGTCGCACCGGCCTTCAGGGCAATGCCCAGGCCCTGGATGATCTCGCCAGCGTCAGGGCCCACCATGTGGCAACCCAGCACCTTGTCGGTGTCGGCATCGACCACCAGCTTCATCAGGGTCTTTTCCTGGATGTCGGTGAGTGTCAGCTTCATGGCGCGGAAGCGGCTTTCGAACACCTGCACCTTATGCCCGGCCTCCAGCGCCTGCTCCTCGGTCAGGCCGACAGTACCAATAGGCGGCTGGCTGAACACCGCAGTCGGAATGTTCTGGTAATCCACCGGGCGGTATTGCTCTGGCTTGAACAAGCGACGTGCCACCGCCATGCCCTCGGCCAAGGCCACGGGGGTCAGCTGAACACGGCCGATGACATCGCCAATGGCCAGAATCGACGGGGCGGTAGTCTGGTACTGGTCATCGACGCGAATGTAACCGCGTGGATCCAGCTCTACGCCCGTGTTCTCCAGGCCCAGGTTGTCCAGCATCGGGCGCCGGCCTGTGGCGTAGAACACACAATCTGCCACCAATTCGCGGCCGTCTTTCAACGTGGCCTTGAGGCTGCCATCTTCCAGCTTGTCGATGCGTTGGATGTCGGCGTTGAACTGCAGGTTCAGGCCGCGCTTTTCCAGCTCTTCCTTCAAGTGCGTGCGCACCGAGCCATCGAAGCCGCGCAGGAACAGGTCGCCTCGATAGAGCAGCGTGGTATCGGCCCCCAGGCCCTGGAAGATACCGGCGAACTCGACGGCGATGTAACCGCCCCCCACAACCAACACCCGTCGTGGCAGGTCCTTGAGGTAGAAGGCTTCGTTGGAGGTGATGGCCAGCTCCTTGCCCGGGATCTCCGGCACCTGTGGCCAGCCACCGGTGGCGATCAGGATATGCTCGGCCGTATAGCGCTGGCCTTCGACCTCCACTTCATTGGCGCCGGTCAGCCGCGCATGGCCCTGCAGCAGGGTCACACCGCTATTGACCAACAGGTTGCGGTAGATGCCGTTGAGGCGCTCGATCTCGCGATTCTTGTTGGCAATCAGGGTACCCCAGTCGAAATGCCCCTCTTCCAAGGTCCAGCCAAACCCTGCGGCCTGCTCGAGCTCGTCAGCGACATGCGCGCCGTACACCAGCAACTTTTTCGGTACACAGCCAACGTTGACGCAGGTACCGCCCAGGTAGCGGCTTTCGGCCACAGCCACCTTTGCGCCAAAGCCGGCGGCAAAGCGCGCCGCGCGCACACCGCCAGAACCGGCGCCAATCACAAACAGATCAAAATCGTAGGCCATGTATTCAGTCTCCTAGGCAGGCGCCCAGCATAACGCCGTTGGCCGCCGCAAACAAAAAAGCCACCCCGAAGGGTGGCTCTTGTACCAGCAGGGCTTATCAGTAAGCCTTGCCAGCCTTGTAGAAGTTCTCGAAGCAGAAGTTGGTCGCCTCGATGTAGCCCTCGGCACCACCGCAGTCGAAACGCTTGCCCTTGAACTTGTAGGCGATCACGTTGCCTTCGGCCGCTTGCTTCATCAGGGCATCGGTGATCTGGATCTCGCCGCCTTTGCCAGGTTCGGTCTGTTCGATCTTCTCGAAGATGTCCGGGGTCAGGATGTAACGGCCGATGATTGCCAGGTTCGATGGGGCATCTTCAGGCTTCGGCTTCTCGACCATGGCGTCGACACGGAAGATGCCGTCCTTGATCTCTTCACCGGCGATGACGCCGTACTTGTTGGTTTCCTGCGGATCGACTTCCTGGATGGCGACGATCGAGCAGCGATACTTCTTGTACAGCGCAACCATTTGCGCCAACACGCCTTCACCTTCGAGGTTGACGCACAGGTCATCCGCCAGCACCACGGCGAACGGCTCGTCGCCGATCAGCGGGCGACCGGTCAGGATGGCGTGGCCCAGGCCCTTCATTTCGGTCTGGCGGGTGTAGGAGAACGAGCACTCGTCGAGCAGGCGACGGATGCCGACCAGGTATTTTTCCTTGTCGGTGCCCTTGATCTGGTTTTCCAGCTCGTAGCTGATGTCGAAGTGATCTTCCAGCGCGCGCTTGCCGCGACCGGTCACGATGGAGATCTCGTTCAGACCAGCATCCAATGCTTCTTCAACGCCATACTGGATCAGTGGCTTGTTGACCACCGGCAGCATTTCCTTGGGCATGGCTTTGGTAGCGGGCAGGAAGCGAGTACCGTAGCCGGCTGCCGGGAACAAGCATTTCTTGATCATAAACGTCCTTACAAAAGGCTAGGCCTGTGGAATTCGGCGCAGTCTAATCAGGCGGCAGTCACCTTACAATGCCCCCTGGTATCGACCGATGCCATCATAGAGATATCCCAGTGTAGATAGTTCCGGGGCATCGTAAATATTACGGTCATACATGACGGATGGATGACAGCAAAATGATGTTGCCCGTACCGGCCTTTTCGCGGGTTTAGCGAGGCATCGAACCGCCGCGAAGAGGCCGGCACAGGCCCCCATCAACTGCCCGTGCCCTGGCCGACCAGCACCCCGTCAACCTTCTGCCCGTATAGGTTCACGCCATCATTGGCATGAAACTTCACCCGCGTCTTCTCGATGGAGCCTTCCACCAGACGTGGGTCCTGAGGCCGCTCATGGCGGTTGATCCACGCCGCCACGTCCCAAGCCTGCTGGTCACTGAGGCTGCCCGGTTTGCCCAGCGGCATGTTGTACTTGATGAACGACGCCGCCGTGTTGATACGGTGCATGCCGGCGCCCCAGTTGTAGGAATCCTTGCCCCACAGCGGTGGCATCACGTATTCGCCCGCCACCTTCTGCCCTTCGCCGCTGTCACCGTGGCAAATCGCGCATTGCTCGCGGTACACCTGCTGGCCACGCTTGAAGTCGTAGCCGCCCTTGGGTGGCGGCACCTCAGGGTAGCCACGCCCGGCAATCTCCACGCCGGTAGGTGCCTTGGTCGAAAGCCAGTACGAGTACACGGCCAGCGCCGTCATCTGCGGGCTGTCGGCAGCAGGCGGCTTGCCGTTCATGCTGAACTGGAAACACCCTTGGATGCGCTCGGCGTAGGTGTTCACCTTGTCATTCTTCTTGCGGTACGCGGGGTACATCGGGTAAGCGCCCCACAACGGTGCCGAATGGGCTAGCCGCCCCTGATCAAGGTGGCAGTTGCTGCAGTTCATGCCGTTGCCCACGGCCTCTGGCATCAGGCGACGGGTGTCGACGAACAAGGCATGGCCTTCACGCACTGTCTTGCCAAAGGCATTGTCAGGCAACTCGCTTTCGGCGGGCGGCATGAACTGCGGCGCCACCTGCACATCGGGCACCTTCAGCTGCGACTGGTCTTCCATGGCGATCGGCGCGGCTTGGGCGCTGCCCATGGCCAGCAGCAACAAGGCTGGAATCATCGGTTTCATGGCTTGACCTCCTGGCTGACGGGGTGGGCGAAGAACTCGGCAACGGCCTTGATCTCGTCATCGGTCATGGCCTTGGCCACGCCCACCATCAGCTGGTTGGGGTCATTGCTGCGGCTACCGTCGCGCCAGGCATTGAGCTGCGCCACCAGGTAGCTGGCGGGCTGGCCGGCCAAGGGCGGGAAGTGTTCGCCGACCCCGCCGCCACCGGGGCCATGGCATTGCACGCAGCCGGGAATCTGCCGACTCCAGTCGCCGTACAGGGCCATGCGAGTGGTAGGGTCATCGGCCATCTGCTGGCGGCGCAGGTCGCCAACGGGGTCTGCCGGCAGGCTGGCCAGGTACAGGCTGACCGCCTTGATTTCATCTTCGCTCAGGGCCTTGGCCAACGGCTCCATCACCGGCTGCTTGCGGCTGCCGTTGCGCCAGTCATGCAGTTGCTTGCTGAGGTAACCGGCCGGTAGCCCGGCCAAACGAGGAAAGCCGGCAGCAGCAATACCCTTGCCGTCCGGGCCATGGCAGCCGAGGCAGGCCATGGCGGCGGGGTTGGCCCCACCCTGGGTGAAGATTTTCTGGCCATCGGCGGCATGCGCCGTCGGCCAGGCCAGGATCAGCAGGCTGCCGATCACGACGCGTCTCAACGGTGTCATCACGAAACTCCTTCTCTTTTGTTATATGTTTAGGCTTAAAACATATAAGCAAAGAGCGGAAGGTCCGTTGCCTCAGATCAATTTCCGGAGATGCACTGGGTGGCTGCGGTACGCACATCGCCCAGGCGCAGGGGGAAGTTGTTCAGCCGCTCGTGCAGCTTGATGCTGCTACCGCTGCCACGCTTGTCGATATCCACAAGCGCCGCCGGCCCGGCACCCGACGTGAGTTTTTGCGGCACGATCAGCCGCAGGCCGTCACCGCGCTGCTCTTCAGTCAGCGGGTCGCGGGTATCGGCCAGCTTCTGCTTGACGCAGTCGGCATATTCACGCGGGCTCTTGCCAGAAATCACATCCAGCGTTTCGCGTGATTGCTCCAGCTCCGTAACGCTCACGCAGCCACCGAGCGTCACCGCTAACGCGGCCACCATCCACTTCATTTGCAACACCTCTGCCTTCAAGAGTTCGGTTTGACCACAGCCGGGCGGTTTTGCTCCCTGCTTTGGCAGAATTATCTGCGCCGGGTGAACAGCGCGGCAGTGTAACGGCACATCGTGGTATCGTTTGCGTTTGCAGATCCAAACCTTGCGGAGCATCACATGAAATTCGTACACCAGCGCGAGCACCTGAACGAGGACGACATCGTCGTCATCGAGTGCTCCCAGCGCTGCAATATCCGCCTGATGAACGACGCCAACTTCCGCAGCTTCAAGAATGGCGGCCGTCACACTTACCACGGCGGCCATTTCGAGAAGTTCCCGGCGAAAATCACCGTACCCAGCACGGGCTTCTGGAACATCACCATCGATACCGTCACCACCCGCCCGATCTCGGTCACCCGCAAGCCGACCCTGACCCACAAGATCAAGATCATCCGCCGTTCGTCGTCGAAACTCAGATAAGGCCCCCATGACCCAGACCATCAAGTACGTCATCAAATACAAGCTCGACGGCCAGCGCCGCTGGGACTTCGCACTCATGCAGGATGCCTCTCGGGAGCAAGCCCTGGAAGCCCTGCGCAAGATCCACGGCGAAGACGCCGAGAAGATCAGCGACATCCAGGTCAGCAAGGCCTTGTAAAACCCGCTTCAAGCCCCTGTAGCGCCGCCCGCCCCGCACATGGAGAACCGCATGAGCCATTGGCCCGACCGCCGAATCCTCGATCTGCTGGGCATCGAGCTGCCCATTCTCCAGGCCCCCATGGCCGGTGCGACAGGCTCGCCCATGGCCATCGCCGTGGGCCTGGCAGGCGGGCTGGGCGCCCTGCCCTGCGCCATGCTTACCGGCGAACAGATACGTGCGGAAATCGCCGCATTGCGCGCCGGTTGCCCGGGCCGCCCGCTGAACCTGAACTTCTTCTGCCACCAGCCACCCGCGCCCGACAGCGCGCGCGATGTACGCTGGAAGCAGGCCCTGGCCCGTTATTACAGTGAAACGGGGGCCGACTTTTCGGCGCCCACGCCGGTGTCCAACCGTGCGCCGTTCGATGAGCAAAGCTGCCAACTGGTCGAGCAACTGCGCCCGGAAGTGGTCAGCTTTCACTTTGGCCTGCCGCAGGCTGAACTGCTGCAACGGGTGAAGGCCAGCGGTGCCAAGGTACTGTCCAGCGCCACCACGGTGGAAGAAGCGGTTTGGCTGGAGCGCCACGGCTGTGACGCGATCATCGCCATGGGGTATGAAGCCGGCGGCCACCGCGGCATGTTCCTTAGCGATGACATCACCCGCCAGATCGGCACCTTCGCCCTGGTGCCGCAGGTAGTGGATGCGGTCAGTGTGCCGGTCATCGCCGCTGGCGGTATCGGTGACCACCGCGGCCTGGTGGCTGCACTGGCGTTGGGCGCGTCGGCTGTTCAGATCGGAACCGCTTATCTGTTCTGCCCCGAGGCCAAGGTTTCGCCGGCTCATCGCAAAGCCCTGGACAGTGCCTCTGCCAGCGACACCGCGTTGACCAACCTGTTTACCGGGCGCCCGGCGCGTGGCATCAACAACCGCATCATGCGTGAGCTGGGGCCGATGAGCGCGCTTGCACCGCGCTTCCCGCTGGCGGGTGGAGCATTGATGCCACTGCGGGCGATTGCCGAGCCGCAGGGCAACAGTGATTTCAGCAACTTGTGGTCGGGGCAGGCGCTGCGGCTGGGCCGGCACATGCCGGCCGGGGATTTGACCCGGGCGATTGCCGAACAGGCACTGGCCGTGGTTTATCGTTAGGCTTCTTCAGCAGGCTGGCCCTCTTCCCGGCAAATGGCCTATCGCTATATAGTTCAGGACATAACGATAACCCCAAGGAGCTGTTTTCATGCGTATCCGCCCGTCCCACCTGGCCTTCACCGCCCTGGCCAGCCTGTTCGCCTTCAACACGGCCTGGGCCGATGAGGTTCAGGTCGCGGTCGCAGCCAACTTCACAGCCCCTATCCAGGCCATTGCCAAAGCCTTCGAGAAAGACACCGGCCACAAGCTGGTCGCGGCCTACGGCGCCACCGGGCAGTTCTATGCCCAGATCAAGAACGGCGCACCGTTCGAAGTGTTCCTTGCCGCTGACGACACCACCCCGAAAAAGCTTGAAGACGAAAAAGAAATCGTCCCCGGTTCGCGCTTTACCTACGCCATCGGCACCCTCGCCCTGTGGTCGGCCAAAGAAGGCTACGTAGATGCCAAGGGTGAAGTACTGAAGAAAAACACCTACCAGCACTTGTCGATCGCCAACCCGAAAGCGGCACCCTACGGCCTGGCCGCCACCCAGGTGCTGGACAAGCTGAAGCTCACCGAAGCCACCAAAGGCAAGATCGTCGAAGGCCAGAACATCACCCAGGCCTTCCAGTTCGTCTCCACCGGCAATGCCGAGCTGGGCTTCGTCGCCCTGTCGCAGATCTACAAGGACGGCAAGGTGACCAGTGGCTCGGCCTGGATCGTGCCAGCCAACCTGCACGACCCGATCCGCCAGGACGCCGTAATCCTCAACAAAGGCAAGGACAACGCCGCCGCCAAGGCGCTGGTGGAATACCTTAAAGGCCCAAAAGCCGCAGCGGTAATCAAGTCCTACGGCTATGAAATCTGATGCCACTGGATGCCAGTGACCTGGGGGCAATCTGGCTGACCGTTAAACTGGCCAGCCTGACCACCCTGATCCTGCTGATTATCGGCACACCCATCGCCTGGTGGCTGGCGCGCACGCGCTCATGGCTGCGCGGGCCGGTGGGTGCGGTGGTGGCACTGCCGCTGGTGCTGCCACCGACGGTGATCGGCTTTTACCTGCTGATCGCCCTCGGCCCGCACGGCTGGCTCGGTCAGGCCACCCAGGCGCTTGGCCTGGGCAGCGTGGTGTTCAGCTTCACGGGCCTGGTGATCGGTTCGACGGTGTATTCCATGCCGTTCGTGGTGCAGCCGTTGCAAAATGCCTTTGGTGCGATCGGCCAGCGTCCACTGGAAGTCGCTGCCACCCTGCGCGCCAGCCCGTGGGACACCTTCGTGCATGTGGTGCTGCCACTGGCCCGGCCTGGCTTCGTCACCGCCAGCATTCTTGGCTTTGCCCACACCGTGGGCGAGTTTGGCGTGGTGCTGATGATTGGCGGCAACATCCCCGACAAGACCCGCGTGGTTTCGGTGCAGATCTTCGATCACGTCGAGGCCATGGAGTATTCACAAGCCCACTGGCTGGCCGGTGCCATGCTGGTGTTCTCTTTCCTGGTGCTGCTCCTGTTGTACGCCGGGCGCCGTGGCAAAGCTGGCTGGAGCTGATATGACCGCATCGATTGTGGCGCGCCTGAACCTGGCGCGCGACGACTTTACCCTGGACGTCGACCTGCACCTTCCGGGGCGCGGCATCAGCGCGCTGTTCGGCCACTCGGGCTCTGGCAAGACCAGCTGCCTGCGCTGCCTGGCCGGGCTGGAACGGGCCGCCAGCGCCTACATCGAGGTTAACGGCGAAGTCTGGGAAGACAGTACCCGCCGCTACTTCCAGGCACCGCACCTGCGCCCGGTTGGCTATGTGTTCCAGGAGGCCAGCCTGTTCCCGCACCTGTCAGTGCGCGGCAACCTTGAGTTCGGCTGGCGCCGGGTGGCCGCTGCCGAACGCAAGGTCAGCCTCGACCAGGCCTGCCAGCTACTGGGTATCGGCCACCTGCTGGAACGCCGTCCCGCTACCTTGTCGGGTGGCGAAGCGCAGCGGGTGGGCATTGCCCGCGCCCTGCTCAGCAGCCCGCGCCTGCTGTTGATGGACGAGCCCCTGGCGGCCCTGGACGGGCCGCGCAAGCGCGAGATCCTGCCTTACCTTGAGCGCCTGCACGACGAACTGGACATTCCATTGGTGTATGTCAGCCACGCCCAGGATGAAGTGGCACGCTTGGCCGACCACCTGGTACTGCTGGAGCAAGGCAAGGCGGTGGCCAGCGGCCCGATCGGCGAAACCCTGGCACGCCTGGACCTGTCATTGGCCCAGGGCGAGGATGCCGGCGTCGTCTTCGACGGCATGGTGGTGGGGCATGACCCGCACTACGACCTGCTCGACCTGCGTCTGCCCGGCAGCGGCGCGCCACTGTTGCGCATCGCCCATCCGGCACATGTGATGGGCAGTACCTTGCGAGTAAAGGTGCAAGCCCGGGACGTCAGCCTGGCGCTGACGGCTGACAGCACATCGAGCATTCTCAACCGCCTGCCGGTGCGTGTGCGCGAAAGCCGCCCGGCCGATAACCCGGCCCATGTGCTGGTGAGCCTGGATGCCGGCGGCAATGCCTTGCTCGCCCGCATCACCCGCTTCTCGGCAGACCAGCTCGGCCTGCACACGGGTCAGGCGCTGTTTGCCCAGATCAAGTCGGTGGCCCTATTGCGCTGAGCATCCTTTACACGGGCGTTGTCCATTGATCAGTGACTTGATTGAGGCCTGCCGCCCATGCTCGACTGCCCCCTGCCACGCACCCTGCACTACGTTGACGACAGCCAGCCGGGCCTGACCCGGCGTCGCTGGCGCGACCGTTTCATCTACCTGGATACCGATGGCCAACGGGTGCGCGACAGCGAAACCCTCGCCCGCATCGCGTCACTGGTGATTCCGCCGGCCTACACGGATGTGTGGATATGCACCGACCCACAGGGCCACCTGCAAGCAACCGGCCGCGACGCGCGTGGCCGCAAGCAGTACCGCTACCACACGCAGTGGCGCGAGCTGCGCGACCAGCACAAGTATGGGCGTATGCTGGCCTTTGCCCAGGCCCTGCCTGCACTGCGCGCACAACTGGAGAGCCACCTGGCACGGCCAGGCCTGGACCGGGAAAAAGTGATGGCGCTGGTAGTGAGCTTGCTCGACCACACCCTGATCCGCATTGGTAATCAACGCTACCTGCGCGACAACCAGTCGTATGGTCTGACCACCCTGCGCAACCGTCATGTGCAGATCAAAGGCAGCACCATCCGCTTCCAGTTCCGCGGCAAGCGCGGCGTGGAGCACAACGTCACCCTCAACGATCGGCGGCTTGCCAGCCTGCTCAAACGCTGCATGGAGCTGCCCGGACAGGCACTGTTTCAATACCTGGATGAGGACGGCCAGCGCCACAGCGTCGGCTCCAGCGAGGTCAACCAGTTTCTGCAGCAGCTGACCGGCGCGGACTTCACCGCCAAGGACTACCGCACCTGGGCCGGCAGCAGCCTGGCCCTGGACCTGCTGAAGCCCTTGGCCTGGGAGCCGGACGCCGAGGCCAAACGCCAAGTCGCCGCAGTAGTCCGCCAGGTCGCCAAACGCCTTGGCAATACGCCCGCAGTGTGCAGGCGTTGTTATATACACCCTGCGGTACTTGAGCACTATGCCTTGGGGCGCCTGGCCAACTTGCCGAAAAGCCGAGTGCGCAAAGGGCTGGACCCCGAAGAAGTGGCATTGCTGATATTTCTGCAGGCACTTGAGGAACAGGATGACCATTAAGCCTGTCTATTCACCCCATGATGCGAAGAAATTTCCCATTGGCCGCCAAGCGCCCTATTCTTGCCATCGAGCACCTTGACCGGCAAAACGCTGACGGTTTGCTTCGGCACCTGCAACTGAAGACTCGCAACAGAATTTGTCTGTCGGGGAATTACTATCCGCCGAAAGCGTCTTTAATGAGAAGGAAGAGGGACCCGCTCCCGCCGCCAAGGCAATTAGCCTGGCGGTCTTTTACATCACCAAGGAGATCTACATGCTGATACTCACCCGCAAGGTTGGCGAAAGCATCGTCATCAACGATGACATCAAAGTCACCATTCTGGGCGTCAAAGGGATGCAGGTGAGGATCGGGATCGATGCACCGAAAGATGTTCAGGTTCATCGCGAAGAAATCTTCAAGCGCATCCAGGCCGGCAGCCCGGCCCCGGAAAAGCACGACGACTCGCACTGAGCGACCTGCCTCAAGCCGCACGGACGCGCTTGATCGCCCCACGCCTCAGGTGCCGAGCAGTTCGTGCACCTTGGCGACCATACAGTCCATGTCGAACGGTTTGTCGAACACGGCGGCGAACAGTTCCGGGCATCCCTGGTTGGCCTTTGCGCCGCTCATGAGGATGACCGGTAACTCGCTCAAGGCCGGGTCTTCACGCATCGAGCGCACCAGCTCTTCACCGTTTAGCAGCGGCATCATGTAATCGGTGATGACCAGCTGAACACGCTTCTCCTTCAGCGCTTCCAGCGCCTTGCAGCCATTGCTCGCCTTTTCCACCAGGTAGCCTTCGTCCTCCAGGGCAAAACCGAGGATATCGGCAATCAGGTACTCGTCATCGACGATCAGGATGGTGTTCATGGGCCTGCTCCGTCACCCGCCCCCTTGCGGCACCGGCGTTCCCGAGAGCACGCCACAGGCGCCTTCGAACGCCTTGCGCAGGCTAATGCCTTGCGGCCCCATCAGCAGTTCGTGCAAAGCAGGGTCATGGTGACTGTCACGCACCTTGAGGATCGACAGCATGCGCCGCAGCTGCGAATCTAGCTCGACGAAGCGCATCAGCATCAGGTTGTCGACGATGCTCGACAGGTCCGGGGCCGGGGCGCTGATTTCCGAGCCGAAGATATCGCGCATTTCCCAGGTCAGCATCACGCTCACATCACGCGCGCGCAGTTCACCGGTCAAGGCGCGGAAAAATGCATTGAGACGCGCCGGGTCAACAGCCAGTCGGCTGAACGCCCCGAGGCTATCAATCAGCACGCGCTTGCAGCCCTGCGCCTCGACACGTTCGAGCAGGCGCGCCCCTACCTGGTCCAACAAACCTTCGGTGGTCGGTTGCCAGCACAGCTGCAGGCTGCCGGCGCGTTCCATCGCTGCAAAGTCGTAACCCAGCGATGCAGCCTTGCTACGCAGGCGTTCGGGGGTTTCGTAGAAGCCGAAATGCAGCCCCGGCGCTTGCGCAGTGCTGGCCCCCAGAAAGGCCAGCCCCAAGGATGTCTTGCCAATACCCGAAGGCCCGATCAGCAAGCTGACCGACCCCGTGGACAGGCCCCCGTCGAGCATTTCATCCAGGCTTGGCACACCGCTGCTGATGCGTGCAGGGATGGCGCTGCCCAGCTGGCTGGGGTGGCTGAACAACGCCTCAAGGCGCGGGTAGACGTGCATGCCGCTTTCATCGATAAGGCACTCATGGCGCCCCGACAACGCCCCACTGCCGCGCGTCTTGCGCAGCTGGATATGGCGCACGGCGCGGCTGCCCACCAGTTGCTCACCCAACTCGATCACGCCATCGACCATGGTGTGTTCCGGGCTGCCCTCGTCCAGCCGTGCGCTGGTGAGCAGCAGCACCGTGCAGCCGGCGAAGGCCGCATGACCCTGTAGCTCGGAGACGAACTTCTTGGTGTCCAGCGCAGTTTCCGCGCGCACCCGGGCATTGAGTACACCGTCGACGATCAGCAAGCTGGCCTGCTGCCGGGCGATTTCCTGGCGCAACAGCCGCACAACGGCATCCAGCCCTTCCTGCTCAAGGGTGTCGAAGGCACTGACAAACTGGATCTGGTCGCCGACCAGCGAAGGGTCGAAGAAGTCCAGCGTGCCCAGGTACTGGAACAGCCGCTCATGCGACTCGCTCAGCAAGGTGGCCACCAGCACCCGGCCACCGCCGCGTACATGGCCGCAGGCCAGCTGGTTGGCGAGAATGGTCTTGCCCGCACCCGGTGGGCCCTGAATGATGTAGGAGGCACCGGCTACCAAGCCACCCTTGAGCAAGGCATCGAGCCCTTCGATACCCGTCACCAGCCGCCTGAGTGCCTGTGCCATGATGCTCACCTGTCGAGATTGCTGTGGGTCTTGTCCTGATACGTTGGCAAGTAAAGTTGCATGGAAGTTCCGTGGCCGGGCTCACTGTCGACAAAAATGGCGCCGCCGCTCTGCCTGGCAAAGCCATATACCTGGCTAAGGCCCAAGCCAGTGCCCTTGCCGAAAGGTTTGGTCGTGAAGAACGGCTCGAAGATGCGTGGCAATACCTCAGGCGCAATGCCTTCGCCGCTGTCTGCCACCACAAAACGCACGAAACGGCCTTGCAACCCTTCCACGTCGCCCGCCAGTTCGACTACTTCGGCCGACAAGCCTATCCGGCCCTCCCCTGCGATGGCATCGCGGGCGTTGAACAACAGGTTCAGCAGCACCATCTGCAATTGCCCGGCATCCACTTCGATCAGCGGCAAGTCCGCCTGCAACTGCACCTGCAGGTCAATCGAACTGGGCAGGGCATGTTCCAGGAGCCCACGCGTGGCAGCTACAAGGTCTGCCGGCGCTACACACGCCACATCGAGTTTGCGGTGGCGGGCAAAGCTGAGCAGTTGCTGGGTCAGTTCAGTGCCTCGCTGCCCGGCATCCAGAATATGCTGCAGCATGCGCTGGGCACGCGCCGGGTCCTGGGTGGCTATCGCCAGGCGCGCCGAACTGATGATGATGGTCAGCATGTTGTTGAAGTCATGCGCCAGCCCGCCAGTCAGTTGGCCGAGGGCCTCCAGTTTCTGTGCCTGGAACAGCTGGGCGCGCACCGCGTCCAGTTGCATCGCCGACTCGCGGCGGTCCGTGATGTCCCGGGTAACTTTGGCCAGGCCGATGATCTGGCCCTGGTCGTCGCGGATCACGTCCAGCGCCGCCAAGGCCCAGAACTGTGTACCATCCTTGCGCACGCGCCACCCTTCATCCTGCGCTACACCCTGCTCCAGCGCCTGGCGCAACAAGCGCTCCGGGCGGCCGTCGGCACAGTCCTGCGGCGTGAAGAACAGCGAGAAATGCTTGCCGATCACTTCATCGGCGCGGTAACCCTTGATCCGTTGCGCACCGGCATTCCACGACACCACATGGCCGGCTGGGTCAAGCATGTAGATGGCGTAGTCCACCACCGACTGAACCAGCTGCTCGTAGCGGTGGGCAGGCATGACGGGGTGGTCGGGGCAGTCAGCTGAAACCATGCAAGCTCCACTGGCACAGCGGGAGGAACAAAATGAGCTTAGCCGAAGACGCCCGGTGACAAACAGCCGTGCAGCTACCGTGGGTCACCGTTCAGGCTCGACCAGTATCGGGCTGATGCGTCGCGGCATGGCGACTTTCAGCAGCCACAGGCCAACCAGCATGATAACACCGCCACCTGCCAGGGCCATCAGCCGCTGCGGTTGAGGATGATCGGCATCGAACCCCAACATCAGCAGGTAAACACCCAGGCTGACCAGGCTGAGGTAGAGAAAAGCCCCCAACACGATCACCTGCGCAAACAGCAGCCGCCAGAACAGCCGCGGGCGCACGACACGCTCGCAAGCGTCGGACTGAGTCATCGCCGCATACTCTTGGATCCAATAAAAGGGCCACAGTGGCGCAATGACAGCAAAGTGTCAATTATCCGTTCGCTCGCCCCTTCATTCTGTTGATCATAGGTGCTGCAGTTGACTCAACTATAACAATGGGTTATAAAGCGCGCTTGATTGCGAAGCCCTTCTGCTTAGAAGCGAGCCGGTCGTTACGACCCCGTCAAGCATGCGAGTGTGGTGGAATTGGTATACACAGCAGACTTAAAATCTGTCGGCGTGAGCCTTGCGGGTTCGAGTCCCGCCACTCGCACCAAACTTCGTTGAAAAGGCGCCCTTGCGGCGCCTTTTTGCTGCCTGCCGGCAATGTCTCGCGCAGCTGCTAGAGTGGAGCTTGTACTCGTCCACTGGAACGCCGCCATGCGCTACTCACTGTTTGATGGCCAACGCGACATCATTATCCTGATAGCCCGCGTGCTGCTGATGATCCTGTTCGTCTTGTCGGGCTGGGCCAAGCTGACCGGTTTTGACGGCACGGTCGGCTACATGACCTCGCTGGGTGCCCCTGCCCCCATGCTGGCGGCTGCGATTGCCGTGCTCATGGAGTTCGTGGTCGGTATCCTGCTGATCCTGGGCTTCTATACCCGGCCGCTGGCGTTCCTGTTCGCACTGTTCGTGCTGGGCACGGCGCTGCTGGGCCACCCGTTCTGGAACATGGTCGACCCCGAGCGCAGCGCCAACATGACCCAGTTCCTGAAAAACCTCGCCATCATGGGCGGCCTGCTATTGCTGGCCGTAAGCGGCCCAGGGCGTTTCTCGGTGGACGGCCGCTAGGTCAGTCGTCTTCGCAATCGTCGAACCAGGCTGGGTGATCCCGCTCCTCGTCATCGAGGTCATCCAGCGTTTCCTCGTCTTCTTCCACTTCATCCTCGGCGCCCTGGGCATCTGCCTCGTGCTCCACGTCGTCGTAGAGAAACTCATGGTCGAGCAGGTGATCGTGTTCGGGTTCGTGCAGGTCGTCTTCGTCGTGCATGCTGGCTCCTGGCGTGATGGCAGGCCTGTATAGGCTGATCAGGTTCCGAGGTCAATGCGTTGCCACTTAATCCTGGGTTAACCAACCGGGCGCAACCTGCAGGCTCTCCCTTCAAACGTCTTTTGCCCGCCGCTCATGGCGGGCTTTTTTATGGTGTTGCGCAGATGACAGCCTCATGACCTGCGCTTCACGAAATACTGACAAACGGATGGGCACACTGACACTGCTCCGTACGTTCTTGCAGCCCGCCGCATCATTGCCGCGGGCTTTTCTTTTGTGGCGCTCACCCACTCCATGACCTGAAGCAGTTTTGCACGGCCACGCAAGGGCTATGCTAACCCGGCGATAACCCAAGCTCACTCGGATAGACACGGAGGCTCTTATGAAAGCTGCTGTTGTTGCGCCAGGCCGTCGCGTGGATGTGGTTGAGAAAACCCTGCGCCCCCTCGAACACGGTGAAGCGCTGCTGAAGATGCAATGCTGCGGTGTGTGCCACACCGACCTGCATGTAAAAAACGGCGACTTCGGCGACAAGACCGGCGTCGTGTTGGGCCACGAAGGCATCGGCGTGGTCCAGGAAGTCGGGCCGGGCGTTACCTCGCTCAAGCCAGGCGACCGTGCCAGCGTGGCATGGTTTTATCAGGGGTGCGGGCATTGCGACTATTGCACCAGCGGCAACGAAACCCTGTGCCGCGAAGTGAAGAACTCCGGGTACACCGTGGACGGCGGCATGGCAGAAGCCTGCATCGTCAAAGCCGATTATTCGGTCAAGGTACCTGACGGCCTCGACTCCGCCGCCGCCAGCAGCGTTACCTGCGCCGGCGTGACCACCTACAAGGCGGTAAAAATCTCCAACATCCGCCCCGGCCAATGGATCGCCATCTACGGCCTCGGCGGCCTGGGCAACCTGGCGCTGCAATACGCCAAGAACGTGTTCAACGCCAAAGTGATCGCCATTGACGTAAACGAAGAGCAACTGCGCTTCGCCAGCGAAATGGGCGCCGACCTGGTGATCAACTCGCGCACCGAAGACGCCGCGAAGGTCATCCAGGCCAAGACCGGGAGTGCCCATGCAGCTGTGGTTACCGCCGTTGCCAAAGGTGCATTCAATTCGGCTGTAGATGCGCTGCGCGCAGGCGGCCGCCTGGTTGCCGTCGGGCTTCCGTCAGAGTCCATGGACCTGAATATCCCCCGCCTGGTGCTGGACGGAATCGAAGTGGTTGGCTCGCTCGTCGGCACACGGCAAGACCTGCAAGAGGCCTTCCAGTTTGCCGCTGAAGGCAAAGTAGTGCCCAAGGTAACCCTGCGGCCAATCGAGGACATTAACCAGATCTTCGACGAGATGCTGGAAGGCAAGATCAAAGGCCGCATGGTGATCCAGTTCGAAGGTTGATAGCCTGAAGGCCGATCATTTCGAACGACCAAAAGCCCGGGGATGATCATTCACGGGCTTTTGCCCCTTTCATAGTCAAGGAACAGACCATGAGCTTCGACTGGCACGCCGGGCCGATTACCCGCACCACGCCCCTGGACAAGCACTACCGCAACACGCAGAAGGTGCGTCAGTTTCTGCTCGGCGAGTGTGGCCAGGCATTCACGTTCGACCGAGCCTTCATGGCGTGGATCAAGAGCGGGACGCCGTCCACCATGGGCGACGTCGCGGATGAATGGTTACGGATGCATCGCTGACTTTCGTTGGCGGGCACCTGTGTTGCAGCCGCTTTCTCCAACATCTTGTCCAACGCTTCAACCATGCTGGAATAATCCATTTCCTGACGACCTCGCTGGTGGAATGGGCTTGAGCTCAACGTTAGCTTGCGAACATTTCAATTCGTGGTGAGGGAACCGGGGCGTGATTACCGCCCTCCCTTCTGATGACCACGTATGGGTGGTGCGGTTCAAGCTAAGTGCTCAAGATGCAGCATCGAGCCTGTACACACGAGGAGATGGGCATGTCGATTCGAAGCTTGGCCAAGCATCTACCGCCAGATCCTTCCAGAGCGGGCTGGGTTCTGGGATGGGGCGTTCTGAGAGACAGGCATCCCTGGCATTTCGTCGACGTCTATGCCGACCAGAAGACCGCCGAAGCGGAAGCACAGCGCCGAGGGAAAGGTTACGTCGTGGAGTTCGGCTCGCATCGCCTGGGGTCGCGTGATTTTGTCTGTGGCGTAACCTTGCCTGAAGGCTAGCGCCCAAGCGGAAATGATCAGACTTTCCAGCGCGCAAATAAAAACCCCGCAGACGTTAGTCTGCGGGGCTTTCGAATGGTGGAGGCCGAGGTCGGAATCGAACCGGCGTAGACGGATTTGCAATCCGGAGCATAACCACTTTGCTACTCGGCCTCAAAGGTCGGATCTAGCTGCTTGCGCTTTGCTATCTCCTTGAAACGCTGAACCTTTTTCAAAGTTTGCTGCGTTTCGATGGGCGCCATTATGTCTTCATTCCTTTAACCTTGCAACCCCCTGAACGAAAAAAAATTTCAACGGGTTCAAGGTGTTAGCGAAGACGCCCGAGTTTACTCCACAAACCTACCACCGTGTTCTCCACCGTGCCGCTGGCCGCCATGCCGATGCGTTCCTGCAGGCTCTTGCGTTCGGCATAGTGCAGGTGGAACAGGTTGGCAGTGCGCGCACGCTCGCTGAGGTATTCGTCGCTGGTCTGCAGTTCGTCCACCAGCTTTCGGTTGAGGGCCGCAACCCCGAGCCAGACTTCGCCGGTGGCCACTTCATCAATGTGCAACTGTGGGCGGTAGCGTGCAACGAAGTCCTTGAACAGCTGGTGGGTGATGTCCAGGTCTTCCTGGAACTTTTCCCGGCCCTTCTCGGTGTTTTCGCCAAACACGGTGAGGGTACGTTTGTACTCGCCAGCCGTCAGCACTTCGAAGTCGATGTCATGCTTCTTCAACAGGCGGTTGACGTTGGGCAGCTGCGCCACCACGCCGATCGAACCCAGCACGGCAAACGGCGCACTGACAATCTTCTCGCCGATGCAGGCCATCATGTAACCACCGCTGGCGGCCACCTTGTCGATGCACACGGTCAGCGGGATGCCAGCCTGACGAATGCGCGCCAGCTGCGACGCTGCCAGGCCGTAGCTGTGCACCAGGCCACCGCCACTCTCCAGGCGCAGCACCACTTCGTCACGCGGGGTGGCGAGGGTCAGTAGCGCGGTGATTTCGTTACGCAGGCTTTCAGTGGCCGAGGCCTTGATGTCGCCATCGAAATCCAGCACGAAGACCCGGCCCTTTTCCTCGGCCTTGCCCTTCTTCTGCTGTTTTTCCGCCTTGGCCTGCTGCTTGCGCAAGGCCTTGAGCTGGGCCTTGTCCAGCAGGCCAGACTCCAGGCGCTCGCGCAGGTCCTTGTAGAACTCGTTCAGGCGGGTGACCTGCAATTGCCCACCCGTTTTGCGCCGCCCCTTGCCGCGCAGCCCGGCGATGGCTGACAGCACCACCAGGATGGCGATGACCAGGGTGGCGGTTTTGGCGAGAAAGCTTGCGTATTCGGCAAGAAACTCCACGTTGACTCCTTAAATACCTGCGCCACGGCGGCGCGTAACTGTTGCAAGCATACCGTTGAGCCTGAGGTGCTGCCAGCCGGCGCAAACGCTGGCAACATCTTTCAAACAACCTTTTCAAACGCTTGTATGTTTTTTCGTTGACAGCCCGTGTGCCGCATCCTAACCTCGCAGCAACCTCCAACAGGCCGGAACCTTTCGTGGGCAACCTCTACCTGATCCGACATGGCCAAGCCTCCTTCGGTGCCGATGACTATGACGTCCTCTCCCCCGTGGGCGTGCGCCAGAGCCAGGCCCTGGGTGAGCACCTTGCCCAGCTGGGTGTGCGGCTGGACCGTTGCGTGGCAGGCGACCTGCGCCGCCAGCAGGATACCGCGCACCTTGCCCTGGAGGCCTTGCAGGCCAGCGGCTGCGCGGTGCCAGCGGTTGAGACCGACGCGGCGTTCAATGAGTTCGATGCTGACGGCGTCATCCGTGCCCTGTTGCCCGGGCTGCTGCCGCAAGAGCCAAACGCCCTGCACATCCTGCGTAATGCTGCGCAGCACCGCAGCGAGTTCCAGCGCCTGTTCGCCTTGATGGTGCAGCGCTGGCACGACGGGGAGCATACCGATGACGGCCTGGAAACCTGGCAAGCGTTTACTGCCCGCGTACAGGGTGGGCTGCAACGCGTACTGGATACCGCCGGCAGCGGCGACAATATCGCCATTTTCACCTCGGGCGGTACCATTGCCGCCCTGCTCCACTTGGTTACCCGTATCACCCCCAGCCAGGCGTTCGCGCTGAACTGGCAGATCATCAACACGTCGCTCAGCCAGCTGAAATTCCGCGGCCGCGACGTGGCACTGGCTTCCTTCAACAGCCAAGCCCATGTGCAGCTGTTGAGGGCGCCGGAGTTTGTCACCTACCGATAAGCCCGGCTTTGTTGTGTCCCTGCGGGGACGTGTAAATCACTCTATAAGGAATGCGCCATGACCTCCGTAGCTGATGCCGTCAAAAAGATGCAAGAGAAGTTCAACCCATCCGCTGCCGCCGGCCTGGACCTGGTGTTCGGCTTCAACATCACCGACGAAGGCAAGCACTACGCGCTGATCGTCAAAGACGGCACCTGCGACCTGCAGGAAGGCGAAAACCCGGATGCCAACTGCACCCTGATAATGGACAGCGAAACCCTGAAGGGTATCGTCAGTGGCGAAACCGACGGCATGCAGGCCTTCATGGGCGGCAAGCTGCGCGTTGAAGGCGACATGATGCTGTCGATGAAACTCAGCGAGCTGTTCCCGTCCTGAGGGCTGGGGATACCGGATGATCGAAAACCGAAGCCCTCGCGGCTTCGGTTTTTTTTTGCCTGGCATTCGGTGCAGTGATCCACCGGCAACACCCGCACCTATATGGCACCTGGCACGCTTGTTCCAGCCCGGGCAGGCCATTAGATTAGCCAATAGTCCTTGCGATCGAGAATAAGGAAAACGCATGACGCTCACCGACCAGTCCACCCAGGTACGCCCCGGCGAAGAACTCGACGCGGCCGTCATCGACCCTTACCTCAAGGCCAATATCCGCGGCCTGGATGGGCTGCCCAGCATCAGCCAGTTTCCGGGTGGCGCCTCCAACCTCACCTACCTGGTCAGCTATCCGGACAGTGACTTCGTACTGCGCCGCCCACCGTTCGGGCATAAAGCCAAGTCGGCCCACGACATGGGCCGCGAGTTCCGCATCCTCAACCAGCTGAACAGCGGCTTCCCCTACTGCCCCAAGGCCTATGTGCACTGCACCGACAGCAGCCTGATCGGCGGCGAGTTCTACGTGATGGAGCGGGTCAAGGGCATCATCCTGCGCTCGGATATCCCTGCCGAACTGAACCTAGACGCCAGCCGCACCGAGGCCCTGTGCAAAAGCTTCATCGACCGCCTGGTCGAGCTGCATCAGGTGGACTACAACGCCTGCGGCCTGGCCGACCTGGGCAAGCCGGAAGGCTATGTGCAACGCCAGATCGAGGGTTGGACCAGCCGCTACGAAAAAGCCCTGACCCCGGATGCCCCGCGCTGGGAGCAGGTGATTGCCTGGTTGCACGACAAGATGCCCGCCGACCACCCAAAGCCCGGCATCGTGCACAACGATTACCGCTTCGACAACGTGATCCTCGACGCCGACAACCCCATGCGCATCATCGGGGTACTGGACTGGGAAATGGCCACCCTGGGTGACCCGCTGATGGACCTGGGCAACAGCCTGGCCTACTGGATCGAGGCCGAAGACCCGGCACCCGTGCAACTGATGCGCCGCCAGCCGAGCAATGCACCAGGCATGCTTACCCGTCGCCAGTTCGTCGATTACTACGCCGAGCGTGCGGGCATCCCGCTCGACAACTTCGATTACTACTATTGCTATGGCCTGTTCCGCCTGGCCGGCATCGTCCAGCAAATCTATTACCGCTATTTCCACGGCCAGACCCAGGACAAGCGCTTCGCCCAGTTCATCCACATGAACCGCTTGCTGGAGCAGATGACCCTGCAGGTCATTGCCAAGTCCAGCCTGTAAGCCATGACCACGACGACGGATAACAAGGAAAACAGCATGTCCAAGACCCACCTGTTCGACCTCGACGGCAAGATTGCCTTCGTTTCCGGCGCCAGCCGTGGCATTGGCGAGGCGATCGCCCACTTGCTGGCGCAGCAAGGGGCTCATGTGATCGTTTCCAGCCGCAAGCTTGACGGTTGCCAGCAGGTGGCCGATGCCATCATCGCCGCCGGCGGCAAGGCCACGGCGGTAGCCTGCCACATCGGTGAGCTGGAGCAGATCCAGCAGGTGTTTGCCGGCATTCGCGAACAGTTCGGGCGCCTGGACGTGCTGGTCAACAACGCCGCCACCAACCCGCAGTTCTGCAACGTGCTGGATACCGACCCGAACGCCTTCCAGAAGACCGTGGACGTGAACATCCGCGGCTACTTCTTCATGTCGGTGGAAGCCGGCAAGCTGATGCGTGAGCACGGCGGCGGCAGCATCATCAACGTCGCCTCCATCAACGGTGTATCGCCCGGCCACTTCCAGGGGATCTATTCGGTAACCAAGGCAGCGGTCATCAACATGACCAAGGTCTTTGCCAAGGAGTGCGCCCAGTTTGGCATTCGCTGCAACGCCCTGTTGCCGGGCCTGACCGACACCAAGTTCGCCTCGGCTCTGGTGAAGAACGACGCCATTCTGAACGCCGCACTGCAGCAGATCCCGCTCAAGCGCGTGGCCGACCCCAAAGAAATGGCCGGCGCAGTGTTGTACCTGGCCAGCGATGCGTCCAGCTACACCACCGGCACGGCACTCAATGTAGACGGCGGCTACCTGTCCTGATCAAGCCTTGATTGCCACCAAGGTGTAGCTCAAGGGCAGACGTGCGGGCTGCTCGCGCAAGCGATACTCACCGTCGCTGCCCTTGACCATCTGCCCCGGCAGCGCCTCCCAGGGAATGCTCTGGTGCTCGACCAGTGCCGTCAGTTGCAGCCCATGCGCCAGCAAGGCAGTCACCACCTCGCCCAGGCCGTGGTTCCATTCGTGGGTTTCGGTGTGGGCAAGGCGCTGGTCGGTTTCGACGTAGGTCTGGTCGTTGTGCCACACCGTCGGCGCTTCGTGCTCGAAATACGGGTATTCGAGCTGCAGGCGGTCCTGATGGTCTTCGTTGACCGCCATCAGCATCGGGTGCCCATCACGCAGGAATAGCCGCCCGCCTGGCTTCAACAGTGCTGCCACCGTACGCGCCCACGGCTTGATGCGGGGCAACCAGCACAGTGCGCCGATACCGGTATAAACGAGGTCGAAAGTGCCTGCCGGCAGCACGCTGTCGGCGGCATAGACGTCAGACTCGACATACTCGATGGGCACCGCGCACCGCTTGGCCAGAGCACGCGCTTCGGCCAGTGAAGCTGCGGAATAGTCCAAGCCACAGACCTTGGCGCCAAGGCGCGCCAGCGAGAGCGTATCGGTACCGATGTGGCACTGCAGGTGCACAGCGTTCAGCCCTTTGATATCACCAAGCAGTGGCAGGTCGAAGCGGACGGTTTCGGAAAGGTGCCCGGGGCGCTGGACCAGAAGCTCGACTTCGTAGTCCTTGGAGGCAGCGTGTAGCGGAGCGCGTTCGTCCCAGCTGGCACGGTTGAGTTGCAGTGAGCGATCCATGGTGTCGTCCTTGAGTGGTAACGGCTGATGCTAGCCGTTACCACGCGTCTTGCGACACAACTGCCTTGCTAAAAAGTGTAAAGCCCGCCCCTATAGGATGAGCGCCTGCGTTACAGGCACGTAGCCGCAGCCGCCCGGCGCTGCAGCGCCACGCCGTCATTCTTCTGCGCGTAATAGTCAACCCGCGCCCCACCCGCCTGTGGGTAAACATCCACGAACGCTTCGGCTTCGCGGGTATACACGGTAAACCCGCCCTGCTTGCTCGGCTCCAGGTAGCCACTGGCATCGTCGCCGAACACCTTCTCTTCCTGCCAGCTGAACTGGATGCACTGGGCCACCAGCTCTGGCGCCTTATGCGAATCGAGCTGCGCCGTCGGCTTGCCGCCGCGGGCTGTCTCCATGGTCGCAGAAGCACAACCGACCAGCATCAGTGCTGCGGCCATCGGCAGAATCGCACGCATGTTCCATCCTCAGGGTAAAAAAGAAGGCGACTCTAGCACTGGCATGCATCGCGAGTGAATTGCCACACACCTGCCGCTGTCGCAGATAAGACACGTAGCCAAGAGGAATACCCCATGAAACTGCACTATCTGCTGCTCGCGGCCCTACCCTGCCTACCCCTGGCGGCAAACGCCACTCCTTCCAGCGAAGAAAGCGTCACCGCCCCGGAAACACACAATCGCGAACTCAAGGTGGGTGACAAGGCGCCGGACCAGTACAAACGGGACGATCAAGCCATTCAGGACTGGCAAGCCAAGGGCCTGCCCAAGCCCGAAAAAGAAAGCCACTGGGTACGCATGGGCGAGCACTTTGTACTGGTACAGATCACCAACGGCGTAGTACTGGCAATCCAGCCGGCGTCGTGAGTCAACCCGCTTCGGCCATTGCCGCCATATGCACTGTATTGCGCCCGGCGGCCTTGGCCTGGTAAAGCGCTGCGTCAGCCTGGGCCAACAGACTGGAGGTGCTGTCTTTGAGCCCAGGCACGCCGCACCACAAGCCCACGCTGAAGCGCAGTTCGATCTGGTCACCGGCAAAACTCGCCGGGTTGCGCGCAATGGCCTCACGCAGCCCTTGCAGCGCGGCCATCGCCCCGCTGCGGTCAGCGCCCGGTAGCAGCAACAGGAACTCCTCGCCACCATAACGGCCCAGGCAGTCACCTTGGCGCAGCCGCTGTTGCAACTGGCGCACGCAGTGGCACAGCACCTCATCACCTGCCAGGTGCCCATACAGGTCGTTGATGCGCTTGAAATGGTCGATGTCGATCATCGCCACAGCCAGGCTGCCCTGTTGCTGGCGAGCCTGGTCCAGTTCCACGGCAAAGCGCTCAAGGATCGCCCTGCGGTTCAGCGTGCCGGTCAGCACATCGTGCAGGGCCAGGTGCTGCAAGCGGGATTCGCTGCGCTCCTTGGCCATCAACACCAGCCCGATCGAATACATCATCACCGTGACGGTGCCAATCGCCACGGAAATGCTCTGCTTGAGGTTGCTGGTGTCATAGCGCAACTCCACCGCCGTGCCATTGGCCACCGCCACCACACGCATGCCCAGGCCGACCAGGCTGATCAACGCACCGATCTGCAGCAGCAAGTGGGCCTTGCCCGGCCGCTCGGCATAGCGTCGCGCCCAGTACAGAATCATCGAGCACTGCAGCATCAGCACCAGCGTTGCCAGCAGCATACGTGGCTCTACCGTATCGAGCAGCAGCATCAACCCCACCAGCATGCACGCCGGGATAATGAAGATAATGCGCCAAGGCACTATCTGCTGACGCACCCGGAACAGGCTGGCCGTATAGAACGCCAGGGCCAGCGACAACAGGCTGTTGCCCAGGCCATAGCTGAGCCACAGCGGGGCATGGGCATAGACGGTGTAGCAGACATAGGCCAGGGCATGCACCAGCAACCCGCACCCCGTGAGTAACAGGTTGTCACGGCGGTTACTGCGCCCGACCAGCAACAGGCAGAAGGCCAGAATGGTTGCAACCAAGGCAACGGCGGCGAACAACGTGGGGGTATGGGCGATCATCATGATTCACTGTGTGGCAAATTGCCGTCTTGCCAGCGGCTTAACCCACAGTCTAGAGGGGCATCGCCGGCTCGACCATGACCGAATGGGACAGAACAGCAGCCCACAAGCACGCCGCTCATCACTGGCGCGACAAATTTTTGCCTGCCAGGGAAACCAAATGGATCATTCCCAGTCTCAGCAAGTGCCCTGTAAACCATTGCGGATCAAGGACCTATATCGTGATGACCCGCCTTGCAAGCCTTTCGCTGGTTGCTGTTGTCCTGCTGACCGCAGGCTGCCACAGCCATCGCTACCATGACGACGACGATGGCTGGCGTGACCGTGACCGCGACCATCGCCACCACCATCGCCATGAGCGCGACGATGATGACGATGACAATCGCCAGTATCGCGGTGACCGCTACTACCGCTGAAGCGTCTTTGCACCCCTGACCCGCCGCCCGTTGCGCGGCACCTTAACCTGATGATTCCTTTGAGGTTCGTATCATGCGTCTGACTCTGCCTTCCCTTGCCCTCGGCCTGCTGCTGTGCCAGGGCGCTTTCGCCGGTGACGGTACTGCCGCCATTGGCGGTGGCCTGGGTGGTGCCCTGGGTAACGTTGTCGGTCAATCGATCGGTGGCAAGACCGGGGCGGCCATCGGCGCCGGCCTCGGCGGCGCAGCCGGCAGTGCGGTAGGTGCACGCAAAGGCAACCGTACCGAAGCCGCCATCGGCGGCGGCCTGGGCTCGGCCGGCGGCTCGCTGCTGGGCGGCGCGGTGGGCGGCAAGACCGGCTCTACCGTCGGTGCCGGCCTGGGCGGCGCGGCCGGTGGTGCCATCGGCAACCACCTGGGCGACAATAACGGCAGCAAAAAGCACCGCCGTCACCGTCACTGATCCGGTGACCCAAGGGGCCACAATGCGGCCCCTGTTGTTTGGCAAACCCTGCAGTACATCAACACCCCCTTCATCACAAGCTGGCACACTGGCTGCTACTGTCTATCGTGCCCCTGTGTGAAGGAACACCCCCTCCCCATGAACCAAGAGCTGCTCTGGGTCCTCGGCCTGCTGGCCATCGTCATCCTCCTGTTCGTCATCAACCGCCCGCGCATGGACGTGGTCGCACTGCTGGTGATTCTCGCCCTGCCGCTACTCGGCATCCTCACCGTCGAGCAGGCCCTGGCCGGCTTCAGCGACCCCAACGTGGTGCTGATCGCCGCCCTGTTCGTGATTGGCGAAGGCCTGGTGCGTACCGGCATTGCCTACCGCATCGGCGAATGGATGAGCGAGCGGGCCGGCAACAGCGAGGAGCGCCTGCTGGTGCTGCTGATGGTGGCGGTGGCCGGGCTGGGCTCGATCATGAGCTCCACCGGCGTGGTGGCCATCTTCATCCCGGTGGTGCTCAGTATTGCCGCACGCCTGAAACTCTCGCCCAGCCGCCTGATGATGCCGCTGGCGTTCGCCGGCCTGATCAGCGGCATGCTCAGTCTGGTGGCCACACCGCCCAACGTGGTGGTGCACAGCGAGCTGGTGCGCAATGGCGAAGCCGGTTTCAGCTTCTTCAGCTTTACCCCGTTTGGCCTGGTGGTGCTGGTGCTGGGCATCGGCTACATGCTGCTGACCCGGCACTGGCTCAACGGCGAAGTGCGCAAGGACGGCCGCGTGGAAACCCGCCGGACACTGCTGGACCTGGTGCTGGACTACAAGCTCAACGGCCGCGAACGGCGCCTGCGCATCCGCCCTCACTCGCCGCTGATCGGCCACACCCTCGGCGAACTGGAACTGCGTACCCGGCACGGCGCCAACGTGATCGGCATCGAACGCCAGCACAAGTTCACCACGCGGGTGATGGCTGCCGACTCCAGCACCGTGCTGCACCAGGGCGACGTGCTGCTGCTCGACCTGTTCGCCAACCGCGATGACCTGCGCAGCCTGTGCCAGACCATGCAACTGGAGCCGCTTCACTTCAAGGCCGCCTATTTCATCGACCAGTCCCAGGAACTGGGCATGGCCGAGGTCTCCCTACCACCGGGGTCGCAGCTGATTGGCAAGAGCATTCTCGAACTGGCCTTCCGTACCCGCTTCGACCTCAACGTGGTCGGCCTGCGCCGCGAGCAGGCAGCGATCGAAGACCAACTGGTGGAAGAAAAGCTGCGCCTTGGCGACACGCTGCTGGTGGTCGGCCCGTGGAAGGCCGTACGCCAGTTGCAAAGCAAACCCAGGGACTTCCTGGTGCTGAGCCTGCCTGCCGAAATCGACCAGGTGGCCCCCGCCCGCACCCGCGCGCCGCAAGCGCTACTGAGCCTGGCGGTGATGGTCGGGCTGATGGTCAGTGGTGCCGTGCCCAATGTCATGGCCGCGCTGATCGGCTGCCTGCTGATGGGCGCCGGCCGCTGCATCGACATGAGCAGCGCTTATCGGGCCATTCATTGGCAAAGCCTGGTGCTGATTGTCGGCATGCTACCCTTCGCCCAGGCGCTGCAGAAAACCGGCGGCATCGACCTGGCGGTGAGCGGGCTGGTCAGCGTGCTGGGAGGGGCCGGCCCCAGTGCCATTCTCGCCTGCCTGTTTGCCGTCACGGCGGTGATTGGCCTGTTCATTTCCAATACGGCCACTGCGGTGCTGATGGCGCCGGTGGCTGTCAGTACCGCAGCACAGCTGGGGATGTCACCCTACCCGTTCGCCATGACCGTGGCGTTGGCCGCATCGGCGGCGTTCATGACGCCGGTGTCATCGCCGGTCAATACGCTGGTGCTGGGCCCAGGGCAGTACCGTTTCGCCGACTTCGTCAAAATCGGCGTACCGTTCACCCTGCTGGTGATGCTGGTGACCGTGTTGATGGTGCCGTGGTTCTTCGGGCTGTGACGACACAATTGAGGAATGAAGGCAATTTGGCATTATCTCGACCGTTCGCGGCAGATTGACATCAACTGCCCTGACGAAACACACTGCGGGTCATTGCCCCAGGTGCTTCAAGGCGTTGTCCTGGATTTCGTTTCCGCTTGCCGGTCGAGCCCATGGTTTTTGCTGCCCAATCGCGCTTGTTGCCTTACGTCGTTCTGCTCTGCCTGACCTTTGCCCTCACCCTGGGGGGCATCCTGGCACGCCCGATCGAATCGCTGTCGCTGTTCTGGCCGGTGAATGCCGTATTGGCCGGTGTACTGCTGCGCTACCCTCGCCAGGCCACACTTACCGGCTTTGGCCTCGTCTGGCTGGCCATGATCGGTGCCGACCTGCTGTGCGGCAGCGCCTGGGCCCCGGCCCTGTGGTTCAACCTGTGCAACCTGGGCGTGGTGGTGACCCTCTGGCAATTGCTGTCGCGCTTGCCGCGCCTGCACCGACGCATGCGAACCCCGCACGGCGTACTCAGCGTATTTGCCGCCTGCGCCGCTGGCGCCATGGTGGCGGCCAGCATGGCGGCGGCGATGGCCGCGCCCTGGTTCCAACAATCGTTGCGCGCCACTTGGCTGGCCTGGTTCAGCGAACAGTTCTCGACAAGCGTGCTGGTGCTGCCGGTGCTGCTGACTGCGCCCTCGGTACGGGCCTTGGTGCGCGGTGGTGCCCAGGCCATCCGCCTGGCACCGCTGCTGGTGCTGCTGGCCTCGCTGGCGTTCAGCATTGCCTTTGGCGGCCCCGGGGCCATTGCCTTCCCGATTGCCGCTTTGCTGTGGTGTGCCTGGACCTATTCGCCCTTTATGGTTTCGCTGCTGGCACTCACCGCCGGCAGTACCTTGATTGTGGCGGTGGCGCAAAACCTCATGCACTTTAGCGTGCCGCAAAGCGAGCCAGGGGTGACCACGCTGATGTCGGCGCGCCTGGGCATCGCCATGTTGGTGCTTGGCCCGCTGGTGGTGGCCTGCGTCAGCCAGGCCAACCGCAGCCTGATGGCCCGCCTGGCGCACCAGGCGACCATCGACCACCTTACCGGCGTGCTCACCCGCAGTGCCTTTACCCGCCGCGCCAACGCGTTGCTGGACAGCCGCCAACAGCATGCCCAGGCACTGCCGGTGACCCTGATGATGCTGGACATCGACCATTTCAAGTCGATCAACGATGTCCACGGCCACGCGGTTGGTGACCAGGTGCTGCGCCAGTTCGCCAGCACCTTGCAAGACCAGTTGCACAACGATGAGCTGCTCGCGCGCCTGGGAGGCGAGGAGTTCGTCGTCATTCTCCCGGGCCTTGCGCCAGAACGGGCCAAGTTCACCGCCGAACGCCTGCGCCGCGCCGTACAAGACCTGCATGTGGTGCAGGCCGACCAGCGCCTGCAGATTACCGTCAGTATCGGCCTGGCCGGCTGCGACGCCGACTGCCCGGCCCCCAGCCTGGACGCGCTGCTGGCAAGCGCCGACCAGGCGCTGTACCGGGCCAAGGCCCATGGCCGCAATCGCGTCGAGCAGGCCGAGGCGCAGCGCCAGGTGATCTGAGTCAACCGGCCAGCAAGTCCCACGACAGCTTGGCGATCAGCACGCACAACAGCACCAGGAACAACCCGCGGACAAAGCCGGCGCCCTTGCGCACTGCCAGCCAGGTACCGGTCAGCGCGCCCAGGATGTTGCACACCGCCATGGGCAGGGCGATGGCATACAACACGTTGCCCGTCGGCACGAAGAACACCAGTGCCGCCAGGTTGGTGGCGATGTTCACCACCTTGGCCGACGCCGAGGCGTGCAGGAAGTCCAGGGCAAAGAAGCGGATGAACAGGAAGATCAGGAAGCTTCCGGTGCCCGGGCCAAACAGACCGTCGTAAAAACCGATCGCACCGCCGATCAGCACCGCCAGGCACTGCTCCTTGCGGCCGATTTGCGCAGGCTTGTGCAGGGTGCCGAAGTCTTTCTTGCAGAAGGTGTAGATGGCCATCAGCACGATCAGCACCAGCACCGCCGGGCGCATCACGCTGGGCGGCACCAGCGACACCGTGGCGGCACCGGCGAACGACATGACAAAGGCGCTGAGTGCAGCGGGTACGATCAGCCCCCAGTCCAGCGTCACCTTGCGGATAAACGACCGCGCCGCGAAGGCCGTGCCGCACACCGACGCCAGCTTATTGCTGCCGAGCAATGCCGCTGGCTGTGCGGTGGGCAGCACATTGAACAAGGCCGGGATCTGGATCAGCCCACCGCCCCCCACGGCGGCATCGATCAGCCCAGCGGCAAAAGCGAACACGGAAAGTACAGCGATATCCATCATGATGCAGGCCCAGAGGCAGAGAAGACGCCTGCAAGGCTAATCAAAGTACCGCGCTTGTGTTGAAATGCCATATTGCGAAAACTGCAACAAGGAGAAGACGATGGCATTGGACATGCTGCGGGAAATCCAGGCGTTCGTCAGCGTGGCACACAAGCGCAGCTTTGTCGCCGCTGCCCGCGCATTGGGGCGCTCTCCCAGCGCAGTTACCCGGGCTGTGCAAACCCTGGAAGACAATGCCGGAAGCAAGCTGCTCAACCGCAACGCCAACGCCGTGACCTTGACCGAAGCCGGCAAGCGCCTGTTGCCGCACGCCGAACGCTTGCTGGATGTGCAAGGCGATGCAGCCGACGAACTGGCCGCGCTCAGCGGCAGTGCCCAAGGCTGGATCCGCTTTGCCGTGCCGCAGTTGCTGGGGGAGCATGTGTTGCCGCAGGTGCTTGCCGAGTTTTCTCGCTGCCACCCGCAAGTGACCCTGGACGTGCAGTACAGCGACGAAGCCCTCGACCCACTGCAAGGCAAATTCGATTTCGTGGTACGCGGCGCCTTCCCCCAATCAAGCGAGCTGATCGGCTACCCGCTTTGGCCCTATCAGCGCCACCTGTATGCCAGCCCCGCCTACCTGGGCCAGGCCGGCACACCGCAACACCCGGAAGACCTGGAGGGGCATACGCTGATCCTGCATACCGCGCCACGCATCCTTAAGGCCTGGCATTTCTGCCGCGAGGGCCAGATCACCAGCCTGCGCCCCAGGCCCAGGTTGCGCCTGGGTTCGGGTGATGCGGTGTACCACAGCACCCTGGCCGGTGCCGGTATCGCCCGCCTGGCCGCCTGGGTTGGCGAAGCGCATGTCAAAACCGGGCGCCTGGTGCGGGTGTGCCCACAGTACCGCCTGACCTCCAGCAGCGGCCAGGACCCGCAGATGCATGCGCTGTACCCTGCCGGCGAGCTGCCGACACGGGTACGTGACTTGCTGGCGGCCCTGCGCCGAGCCGGCATGGCCCAATGAAACAGCCACTGAAACGGCTGTTCAATTTCTGCTCAATTTAACAGAGCCCGCCGTGGGCTTGGCTTTCAGCACTTTATCCACAGACCTACCCACGTTTTTTGTGGACAGATTTCCCCGCGCAAAGAATGACTTATCCCATGCGCGGGTAAACGTTGAACCTCAGCTTGGCGGAATCGTACCAAGAAGACCAATCAGAATGGTCAGTAGCAGAAAACCACCCAGGAATAGCGCCAGCTTGCCCATTGGAACCTCTACAGTTGTGATGCGGGAATGGGCATATTCTCGGCCTTGGGCTGATACGGTTACAGATTCAGCTTTGTGGAAAAAAAGCGGATCAGATGGAAACCTGCTGAAGCTTTTCTGCAGGCAGCCAGCCCAGCTCGCCATTGCCATGGCGACGGCACCAGACCCACCCGTTGAGCGGGCGCAGCATCTGCACCCGTTGCCCGGGGTCGGCATCGAGCTCATGCGCTGAGTAATTGTCCAGTGCCCTGCCCTGGCACACGCTGATCCGCTCGATCAACTGGGCCGGCACCCAGCCAGGCTCCTGACCACTGCAGGTGCACAGGTACCAGTCCTGCCAGCCTGGCTCACCCTCGTAGCGTGGCCCGATGTTCAGCAGCGTGCCCTTGGCGAAGCGAATGGGCCGCGGGTATTCACTGCGATGGGGTTCAATGACAACGTAATGCATGGGCCTCTCCTTGGCCGGGTAAACCTTCGATGGGTGCAGCAGCGGAAAAAACCACCGCTGCACCGCGCTTGTATCGTTATCTGTACCCATTGAGACCTGATACACAAGCACGTATCCAACGGGTCAATCGGACATATCGGCGATACAGCTATCAACTTTACTAGCACACATCAACCCGCCCCACTGGCTCATGCCAAGGAGATGCCCGATGCCTGCCCGCCACTCGACACGCGGCCAAGCGGTCGTGGATGCGGACCACTTGTAACGCGCAAGCAATTGCTACACGAAGTTGCGAAGGGCACGGCAAGCCATTTACAGGAAATTGCCGAGAGCCTGTAGGGACGAAGCCCCGTTGTGGCTAGGTATCACGCGGGGTTCAGCCAAGATTGAATGAAACGATTTGAAATGCAGCTTGTAGGATCTTTTACCTCGCAACGTAGGAGTATTCGCCTTGAGGGGATTTCCCTGTATGAAACATCAGTTTCTACAGCAAAATCGAGCTGCTACGGTCCGGTTTTCCTACAACGGCACGGAAGCCCACAGCGTGAGAAAAGCATGGACCCGTACAATGCCTCGGCCCTGAAGCTGCAGAAGAATTTGCTGAACCTGCGCCTTGAGCGCGATCGCCTAAGGAGGGAGGGTAAGGACAACGAAGCGGACGCGTTGGCTGAACCGATCGCCAGGATAGAGGCGGCTATCCAGCAGTTACCGGATAGCTTGAAGCCCGTGACCTTGCAGTGACCTCTAACATCCTGCAAGGCAAGCACCGGCTCTGTAATCCATGGGCTCGCCCCCGTCGGCCCCAAGTGCCAACACTCAGTAGGCAGCCTTTCTGCCCACGCCTTTAGCGCTCGCCCCCAGGCAGGTCACCGCAAAGGCAATCACCAACGCCCCGGTCCCCAGCAAAAAGATCAACTGCTGGTTCGACCCCTCCACCAATAGGGCAATCAAAGCCGGCGTCACCGCCGCAGCGCCCATCAAGGTAATACTGACCAGCGGCGTAAGCTTGCCGGTCGGGTCGTTGGTGGTGATCAGCGCCATGTAGTACGACAGTGACAGCACCCAGCCAAAGTTGATCAGCAACAACGCCACGAACAACTGCATCGGTGTGCGGGTATGGCCCGTGAGCATGGCGATGGAAACGAACACCGCCACCAACCCCACAGCAATCATCAGTTGGCGGTTGACCCGCGCCCCCAGCAGGCTTGGCAGCCCCGCCCCAGGCAATCCGCCAATGGCCGACAGGCCGAACGCCCAACCGATGTCGACCCCGCTGATACCCTGGCCTCGCGCCAGCTGGTCGATGAAGCCCCACACACAGTAAATGGCAATCTGCATGAACAGCATGCCCACCAGCGCCGTACGCCCGGTACGTGCCGAACCACCCTGGGCAGGTGAGCCTTCGCCACTGGCCAGCAACGCCGCCGGACGGCGCGGCAACACCAGGCTGGCGCCGCAGATCAGCAAATACCACAGGCCGAATGCGCACAATGCAGTTACGGTGCCGCTCTGCGCGGCCAGCAACGGCAATGCGGCGGAGAACAGCGAGTATTCGGGGGTTTGCAACAACAGCATCAACCCGAACGATCGGTCCTGGTTGGGCAAGCGGCCCAGCATGCACACCGCGTAGGCATAAACCAGCCCCGCACAGGTGCCGGCCGCCAGGCGCACGACCAGCAACATCGTGTTGGTGATGGCAAAGGCGGTGGCGATACTCAACGCCACGCACAGCGCGCCAACGAACAGGCACAGACTGCGCCCGCCATGGCGCTTCATCAGCAGCGGGCACAGCAAGGTGCCCAGAGTCATGCCAATCATCTCGACCGACACCACCCAGCCTTGCTGGTCGAGTGACAGGCTCAGTTGCTCCGTGACCAAACCCATGAAGATGGGCTGCACACCACAGACGATGAAGGAAGTACAGGCGATGAAAATCAGCGCGGCACGCAGCAGCTTGGAATCGTAGGTCATGGGAGGACTCCGACACGGCATTTGTTTTTATTGTGGGTGAGGCTCAGCCCTGGAGGGCGCCATGACTGGCGGCTGGGCCGATCTCGGGCTCAATCCTGGGCCGTGATCGAACGCTTTGAAAGTTAATTATCAGAATCGAATGCAGTGGGCTTTTTAATGCAGGGCAACTTCACCAGCCCGCATCCAGAAATGCACTGAACCCAATCCTGATAATTAATTGGAGACATGCCCGCATCCGCCCTACCGTGGTACGTCACCCAAGCCGTTAGTAAAAAAGGCCCAACCATGAACGACCGTGAGTTCATCAATGCCATCGACGCCGATGGCCTGCCCCAGAACATTGCCGTAAGCAACGGCCGCATCAGCCACATCGGCCCACAACGCGCCAGCACGGCCGCCCGCGAAACCATCGACCTCGAAGGCCTGCTGGTGCTGCCAGGCTTTGTCGACGGCCACATCCACCTGGACAAAAGCTTTGTCGGTGACCGCTGGCGTCCGCACCAACCCGTCACCAGCCTGCGTGAGCGCCTGGCCGTGGAAAAACGCGAACTCGCCAGCGCCCCGCCCATCGTCGAGCGCGCCGATGCACTGATGCGCCAGGCGGCCTCGTTCGGCACCCTGGCCATGCGCTGCCATGTTGATGTGGACGCCACCACCGGCCTGACCAACCTGCACGCCATGCTCGAAGCCCGTAACAAATGGAAGGATCTTATCGACATCGAACTGGTGGCCTTCCCCCAGGCCGGTGTGGTGACCTGCCCCGGCACCGCTGAAGTGATGGAAGCGGCCATCCGCGAAGGGGTGCAGGTGGTCGGCGGCATCGACCCGACCACCCTTGATGGCGATGCCGATGGCCAGCTCGACATCGTGTTCGGCATCGCCGATCGGCATGGCGTGAAGGTCGATATCCACCTGCATGAGCCCGGCGACATCTGCATAGCCCAACTCGCCCGCATCGCTGAGCGCACACAGGCACTGGGCATGCAAGGTCTTGTGGCCGTCAGCCACGCCTATGGCTTGGGCGATGTATCCGATGCCGTGGTCGACCGCACCGCTGAAGTGCTGGCTGGCGCCGGCATTTCCATTATGACCAACGCCCCCGGCGAGCATGCTTTCCCACCCGTCCTACGCCTGCGTAACGGCGGCGTGCGGGTGTTTACCGGCAACGACAACATCCAGGATGCCTGGTGGCCCTACGGCAACGGCGACATGCTGCAACGGGCCATGCTGGTCAGCTACCGCTCGGGCTTTAACACCGACGAGGAACTGCGGGTGGCGTTACACATGGCGACCGAGGCCAGCGCTGCAGTGATGGGCAAACAGGATTACGGCTTGAAGGTGGGCAACGAGGCCAGCTTCATCCTGTTCAAGGCACCGAATGCCGCTGCGGCGGTGGCGGCGGCCATTCATGAACGCGTGATCGTGCGCCATGGTGCTTTCTGGGGTGGGCCTGCGCAGCTGCAGCTGAAGGCTGCGCAGTTTGCTGCCGAACTGCGCCGCTAACCAACCACCGTCATCTTAAGCCCTGACCCGCTCCTGTGGGAGCGGGTTCACCCGCGAACACCGGCAGAGCCGGTGCCATCAATCGCGTTGCCTTCTTCGCGGGTAAACCCGCTCCCACAGGGGCTGCGACACACTCTTGAGCTTTGTCACAGCCATGGCGCACCCTCACTCTGCCTCTGCCCGCAAAATACCGATCAGGATCTCGGCCAGCTCCATAACCATAGGGTCCGCCGTAGGCCGATGAAAAATCGCCGCCTCAAACACTTTGATCGGCTTGAACCCTTCCTCCACCCCCAATACCAGATGCTCTGGCGTCACCACCCGCGATGGCAATAGGCTCACCCCCAACCCATTGGCGACGGCCTCCTGAATCCCTGCTAGGCTCGAGCTGGTGAATGCAATACGCCAGCTCCGCCCCATGGCCTCGACCGCACTGATCATGTCGTCCCGGTACAGCCCTCGCGGCGGGAAGGTGACCAGCGGAATCGGGTCCTGGGCAAAGCACGGGTACTGCGCACTGTCGATCCACTCGATACGCTCTGGCTGGCAAGCATTGGCCTCACGGCTGTGGCGCCGTTGCTTGATCAACACCAGGTCCAGTTCGCCCCGATCATAGGCGCTCATCAGGTCACGGCTAAGGCCACCGGTAATCTCCAGTTTCACCGTCGGATTACGCCGGTTGAACGCCGCCAACGCCTGCATCGTCTTGCCCGCGACAAAATCGTCCGGCAGGCCGATGCGCACGGTCACCGTCACCCCACCCGACATGGCCTCGGTCAACTGGCTGCTCACCGCCAGCAGGTGCCGAGCGTAACGCAGCAGGGTTTCACCGGCGTCGGTCGGGTGCACCTCCCGGTTGCTGCGGTCGAGCAGCTGGTGGCCGACCATTTCTTCCAGCCGGCGCACCTTCTGGCTGACGGTGGACTGGGTGGAATGCAGGCGGGCTGCGGCGGTGGTGAAACTGCCGCAGTCGGCCACCATGACCACGGTGCGGAGCATGTCCAGGTCGTAGATGGCGCGGTTGGGGTTGGGGGATTCAGGCATTTGGCGCTTTCAGCTTTTCGATGGGGCTTGGTACATGATGCCCGAAGCCGGGGCGCATGACGCATTGCCCTTTTGCGGGGCATGCTTTGTACGCATGCACGAACGGCCTGTCAGGGCACCAGGGTCTTCTCGAAATAAACGCGCTTGAAACCGTCTTCCGTCCGTTGCCCTACATTCACATAGCCAAGCTTGGGGTAAATCGACAGGTTCTCGGTCATCTTCTCGTTGGTATAGAAATGGACGGCGCCTACCCCCTGTTGCCGGGCCGCATCTTCACAGAAGCGAGTCAGCGCCTTTCCTACACCCTGCCCGGCTGCGCTGGGCAGGACTGCGACGTTTTCCAGCAGCATGTGGCCGTGCTCGGCATAGAACACGATGAAACCCTGAAAGACCGCCCGATCATCCGTCGCCACTTACACCACACCGTCCGCTATCTGCCTGGCGAAGTCTGCGGTCATCGGGGCAGGTTTGCGCCCGATGAGTGGCACATACCGAGCGTAGGCCTGCTCGGCACACTGCCTGACTTCAGGCTCATCGGTTGCTACGGCCAGCCGGATCATGACGGTCTCCCTGATTACCGGATAGTGCGTTACTCAAGCAGCAACGCCTCGTTCGCCATCATCGCTGACTTCGAACTGCCCCACCAGCTTCTGCAACTTGCCGGCATCCACCTTCACCTTCTGCGCACTGCTTTGCAGCACCACGGCGGTCTGGCGCATCTCGCTGGACGACTGGTTGACCTGCTCGATGGTCTTGCCGTATTCCACACTGCGCCGGTTGAGCTGCTGGATGATGGCGAACATGCCCTCCACCGCCTGGTGCAGTTGCACATTTTCCGAAGAGGCGTCCTCGGCGAGGCGCAGACTGTTGTCGACGTCCTGCACGCCCTGCTCCATGAAGCTTACGGCCTGACGGGTTTCGCCCTGCAGGCTTTCGACCATATGGCGAATGTCGTCGGCAGCACGCGAGGTGCGCGCGGCCAGGCTACGCACTTCCTCGGCCACCACCGCAAAGCCACGGCCATGCTCCCCGGCGCGCGCCGCCTCGATGGCGGCATTGAGCGCCAGCAGGTTGGTCTGGTTGGTGATTTCGCTGATCAACCCGGTAATGTTGTCGATCTCGACCATGCGGCTGTCGAGCCGCTGCACGCTGGACGACGAGCGCGCGACCACATCGCGGATCGACTGCGTGCCCGCCTGCACCGCCAAGTACTGCTCGCGCGCGCGGCTGACCACTTCGTCCATGGCCTGCTTCATCTGCTCGGCACTGACCGAAGCCTGCTGCAACTCGCCGAGCTGCTCTTCCATGATGATCATCATCTGGTGCACGGCGTCCGCCACATCGGCGGAGCTCACGCTGGCTTCCTGGCTGCGCCCGAGCATCACTTGGTTGGTGCTGCCGACGGTGCGGCTGGCCTTGACCACCTGCCCCACCACCGCGTCCAGGCGGTCGATGAAGCTGTTGATCCAGCGCGCCATGTCGCCGCTTTCGTCGTTGGCCAAGGTGCTGGTGTCCAACCGCTGGCGCAGGTTGCCTTCTCCCTCGGCGATGGTGCGCAGCACGCCGCTCATGCCATTCAGCCTGGCCGCCAGGCGCTTGGGCCCGAGCACACCGAACAGCAACGTGGCGCCGAGCATGCTCGCGGCCTCGATTGCGTCGTTCAGCCCTTGCGGCAGGCCTGCACAGTGCTGCACCAGGTAGTTGCAGCCGAAAAGGGCCGCCATGATCGCCACATAGGGCTTCATCAAACCGTAGCTCAGCGAGCGCCGGCGGTAGACCTCCTCCAGGTCTGCCTCGCACATCATGCCCCAGCGGTCGGGTGAGCCCGGCAACTGGAACGTTACGCCCTTGCCCACCACCGGTACGTGGCGATAATCCGAATAGCCGGGGTAGGTCACGAACAGGTTTTCACCGCGCCTGATGGTCTCCCTTACGCCCGGGTGCAGTTCCCGCGTGGAGGGATCGGTGAAACGCAGCTCCAGTTCGGTATGGCGCTGGACCTGCACCGTGGTCCAGGGCGTGTGCACGCCGCTCTTGAGGTTTTCGCCATGGGTGAAGGTGGCGTCTTCGAAGCGCGAGCGGGACAGCGCGATGCCAGGCTGAATGGCAAGGTCGAAGCGCGATTGCGCCATGAACAGGTAGTTGTCACCCGACTCGGGGTAGATGTGCCCGGCCTCGCGCTGGATCAGATCGCCCAGCACGTCGTTGGGCACCCGCCCGCACAGGCAACCGAGCACTTTGCCCGCGTGCCTGAGGGGCTGGTAGAACATCAGCGTGACTTCGTCGTGAAAGCGTGAGGATGACGGGCCGATCTGCAAGGTCAGTGGGTCGCTGTAAGGCCCGTGCAGAAAGGGGGCTTTCAGCCCTTGTGCCAGGGCTGACATGTGTTCGATACGCGGCGTGCCACGTTGGGGCCAGGTCGAAGCGATGACGCTGCCGTGGGCATCGACGACAAACAGTTCGGAAAAGTCCTCGGCCTGGGCCAGCGTGCTGCGCAACATCGCGCTATCGACTTGAGCGAGACCGGGCGCCAGTTGATCGGCCAACTCGGCCAGATGCTCCCACTGCTCGCGCGCCCACTCATGCAGCAACTGCACACGGGTGTGGGCGATGGCTTCGAAGGTTTGCTCGATCTGCGGGTAACTGGCCCGGTTAACGCGGCACGCCCAGCCCATGCTGAATTTGCCAGTTTTACCAAACCACGGCAGCCAGCCCTTTTCATGCGACGACAACTGCATCGAACCACTGGAAAGCGACATTATCTTCACCATACGCGACATCGAATGGCAATCTGATAGCAAGTCGCACGCCAACGCGGCAGGGGTGATTAATGGGTGATTTCGCGAGCCTGCCGCACTTGATCAGTGCAGAACCGTGGCAGAGAAGCGCAAAGCGCACCAACGAGGGGCAACAATGATGGGATCACACGTTCAAGTTGAGTGAGGCAGATAGCTTCCGAAACTGCTCGCACATCGCACAACAGTTCGATAATCGCACAAATTCAGCCAAACCCCCTCTACTGTTGCCCTATCTTGCGGCACGCTATAGCGAAAGTCAGCAAGTAATTTCAACCGCTGACAGGCCCCATCGCGTCACGCGCTCCGGCCAGCCCGACAACCACAACTCCAGGAACAACCAGGAGCTCGCCTTGATCAATAAAACGTACGAGTCCATCGCCAGCGCGGTGGAAGGGATTACCGACGGTTCGACCATCATGGTCGGTGGCTTTGGCACGGCGGGCATGCCGTCCGAGCTGATCGACGGCCTGATTGCCACCGGTGCCCGCGACCTGACCATCATCAGCAACAACGCCGGTAACGGCGAGATCGGCCTGGCCGCCCTGCTCATGGCAGGCAGCGTGCGCAAGGTGGTCTGCTCGTTCCCGCGCCAGTCCGACTCCTACGTGTTCGACGAACTGTACCGCGCCGGCAAGATCGAGCTGGAAGTAGTCCCGCAGGGCAACCTGGCCGAGCGCATCCGCGCCGCAGGCTCGGGCATTGGTGCATTCTTCTCACCAACCGGCTACGGCACCCTGCTGGCCGAAGGCAAGGAAACCCGAGAGATCGACGGTCGCATGTACGTGCTGGAAATGCCGCTGCACGCCGACTTTGCGTTGATCAAGGCGCACAAAGGCGACCGTTGGGGCAACCTGACCTACCGCAAGGCCGCCCGCAACTTCGGCCCGATCATGGCCATGGCCGCCAAGACCGCCATCGCCCAGGTCGACCAAGTTGTCGAACTCGGTGAACTGGACCCGGAACACATCATTACCCCGGGTATCTTCGTCCAGCGCGTGGTCGCCGTGACCGGCGCTGCCGCTTCTTCGATCGCCAACGCTGTCTGAGGCCTGCCATGACCATCACCAAAAAGCTCTCCCGCACCGAGATGGCCCAGCGCGTGGCCGCAGACATCCAGGAAGGTGCCTACGTCAACCTGGGCATTGGCGCACCGACCCTGGTGGCCAACTACCTGGGCGACAAGGAAGTGTTCCTGCACAGCGAAAATGGCCTGCTGGGCATGGGCCCAAGCCCGGCGCCGGGCGAGGAAGATGATGACCTGATCAACGCTGGCAAGCAGCACGTGACCCTGCTGACCGGTGGTGCGTTCTTCCACCATGCCGACTCGTTCTCGATGATGCGCGGCGGCCACCTGGACATCGCCGTACTGGGTGCCTTCCAGGTGTCGGTGAAAGGCGACCTGGCCAACTGGCACACCGGTGCCGAAGGTTCGATCCCTGCCGTAGGCGGCGCAATGGACCTGGCCACCGGCGCCCGCCAGGTGTTCGTGATGATGGACCACCTGACCAAATCCGGCGAAAGCAAACTGGTGCCTGAGTGCACCTACCCGCTGACCGGCATTGCTTGCGTCAGCCGTATCTACACTGACCTGGCCGTGCTGGAAGTGACGCCTGAAGGGCTGAAAGTGGTCGAGATCTGTGCGGATATCGACTTTGACGAGTTGCAGAAGTTGAGTGGTGTGCCGCTGATCAAGTGATCGGCGAAACCTTCTGGCAAGACGCAATCTCTGTGGCTTGCCTGCGATGGGCTGCGTAGCAGCCCCCATGGCCCCAGTCAACAGCCACTGTCTTTGCTCACTCAGGCGATACCGATACTTGCCAGCACCGTTCCACCACCCGCACTAAAACTCCACCTTGCCCCGCCCCGCCTTGACGGTGCTCCGCCTGGCTTTTCCTTCGAGGCGGCGGGTCTTCGAGCCGAGGGTCGGCTTGGTGGGGCGGCGTTTCTTCTCGGTCTTGCCGGCAGCGATGATCAACTCGGCGAGACGCGCCAATGCGTCAGCACGGTTCTGCTCCTGGGTGCGGTACTGCTGAGCCTTGATGATCAACACGCCGTCGCCGGTGATGCGACTGTCACGCAGCGCCAGCAGCCGCTCTTTGTAGAACCCTGGCAATGATGAGGCCGGGATGTCGAAGCGCAGGTGCACGGCGCTGGACACCTTGTTGACATTCTGCCCACCCGCGCCTTGCGCACGGATGTAGGTCAGTTCGATTTCGGCATCCGGCAGATGCACGTTGTTGGAGATGGTCAGCATGACATGGTCCTGGTAATTACCCCATTATCACAGCCTCCGTCGCTCTCCCATAGAACAACAGCACGCAAAGTGTGGCCGCCTTTGCCTTAGCCGCAGCGCCTAAGGCTGGACGTTGTTGCTGCGTGCACGCTGAAAGCGTGTAACCACAATTTGAACAGCTCCGGCCACAAGGCACAGCACACCTATTTTCCAGCCCCCTTCCACGCCAAAGTTATCGGCGATCGTCCCTACGATCATCACGCTTACGAAGATGGCGGCGGGCAGGATCAGTTTGTTCATTTTGGCAATCCGAATGCGAGCGACAGAATGTGTGAAGAGGCACAGTCTACACAGAGACAGCGCCCGCGCTGGTCAGGATCTCGTGAAGAGACCGGTAACGTGTGGAAATAATCAAACCGCCAAGCGGTAAGCGCCAATGAGATGCCGTCCACCATTCGAGCCAAATGACCGCAAAAAGAAACCCCGCATTAGCGGGGGTTTGATTTCAGACTCGCTTAACCGCGGCCTCGTAGACTTCGTCATTCAGGCATTGCGGTAACCGCCCTGCACAAGGTGGAAAGGTAAGGACGCTTTATCCATGACGAGCTGGAATGCTTTCTACGAACGCACGAACACGCGTGCTCCCTCTCTGCTGCTCAGTTGCGCCATTGATCACGCCAAGCACCTACACCCCCTGCATGCGGTAGACCTCGGGTGCGGCGCCGTTAATGAAACACTGCAGATGATCCAGGCGGGCTGGCAGGTGCTGGCCATCGATACGGGGGACGGTAATTGGGTTTCTCGGGATTTCGTACAGAGCCTAGTAGGGGCTCGATTACTCACCTTAAGGCCTATTACGGGTGTAAAAGTAGATGGCAATCAGATCCACCACAGCAACCACGACAGCGATGAAGGTCATGAAGTAGATCTCATCACGAAGCATCATTTCGTTCCCCCAATACTTTCACGTCTGTACGAGCGAGGTGCGTTCGCTGTCTGCGATAACCCCAAGCCATTTACCCCATTAACATACGCTTGAGGGTGTTGTCCTTGATCCAATAGTGGTGCACCAGGCCTGCACCAGCATGCAGCCCGATCAGCGCATAGCCTGCATTGCCAACCAGTTCATGCCAGTCCTTCAGCGTCCTCGCCAGTGCGGGATCCACGGACAACGGCGCAGGCAGGTTGATGCCCCAATACGGCAGCGGTTTGCCTGCAGCCGCCAACATCAACCAAGCCAACAGCGGCGTAGCGATCATCAGGCTGTAAAGCGCCAGGTGAGTGGCGCTGGCCATCGCCACCTGCCAGACGGGAGGCTTGGGCACGATCGGCGGTCGAGGGATGAGCCGCCCCAGCAGGCGCACCCAGACCAACACGAATACAGCAATCCCCAGCATTGCGTGGCCACCCAGCAACGGGCCTTTGAGCGCGTGCCCCTTGGGTAACGCCCCGCGCAGCTCGACACAGGCATACACGCCGACGAACAGAACGACCATGCCCCAATGCATGATGATGGACAGGCGACCATAGCGGTCAACTCTTGATTCGCGCTGCATATCCATGACCTCAGAAAACTGAAAGAGATATCCGTTGCCACAAGGCTTCAATGAACAGGCCATTCCCGGCACGGACAGCGCCAGGTTGCCGAATCAAGCTTAAGGAAGTCTGAAGTGAGATTGCCGGTTGCCTCAGGCCAGAGGCAACGACAAGGTCGCAGCCAATCCACCACTGACTCGGTTCTCGAGATGCACCCGCCCACCAAGACGGTCAATGATGGTAGCCACGATGGACAACCCCAGGCCGGCACCATTGGGGCTGTTACGGCTGTAGAAGCGCTCGAATACACGTGATAGCTCAGCGGCTTCGATACCCGGCCCCTCATCCTCGACAATTAGCTCGAAGCGCTTGTCCAGGCGCCTGAGCAGCACCGTGATGCGCCCACCGGGTGGCGAATGCTCTACCGCGTTAGACACCAGGTTATGCAGCGCAATCGTCAGCGCACCGGCATCAATGGCCAGATGGTGATCTCCCTCGCCAATATCCAGCGAAGGCTCGAGGCCCCGGTCCAGTATCCAGGGGGTCAGTTCGGCCATGGTGTCGGTCACCACCTCGGCAAGGTCGACCTGAGCAATAGCGCGTTGTCCCAACCGAGGCTCGACACGGGCCAGGGTCAGCAGTTGATTGACCACCCGAGTCAAACGGTCAACCCCACCGATGAGAAAACCCAGGGCCTTGTGGCGCTCGGCTTCCTGACTGGCCTCGAGCGCGTTCTGCGCGTGCAGGCGCAACACCGCCAGCGGCGTGCGCATCTCATGGGCGGCATCGGCAATGAACCGATGCTCACGCCGCAGCAGGTCCTCGATCTGGGCCAACAGGCGGTTGATGGCCGCCTGCATCGGCTCAAGCTCGGATGGCAGAGGCACCAGTTGAAGCGGCTCCAGCGAATCGGCGTGCCGCCCGCGGATGACATTGGCCATGTTCTGCAAGGGCCGCAGCCCCCAGCCGATGGCGGCCCAGACCAACAGCACCAGGGCCAGGCTGCCGAGCAGGAAGGGGAACAAGGTGTGACGTACGATCCGGTCGATCAGGTCGTAACGCACGTCGTCACGCTCGCCGACCCAGATCACCCAGTTCTTTTCCGGTACCGGCAAGACGAAACCGCGCCATTGCCTGTCGCCACTGGAAAAGTCGTAGAAACCCGGCGCGCTAGGCAACGGATCAAGTGTGGGCGCGCTCGGTGTGTGCACGAGCAACACGCCGCCCTCCCCCCAGACTTGAAATGCCAGCTTGCTTTCGTAAGGGTGGCCAACCCGGTGACGACCCTCCTGCCCCAATGCTTCGTTGAACGCGCGGTACATGGCGGCACGCACGTCATCCTGCACTGGCATGCTCATGACACCCTGCAGCAAACGCGCGTTCTGGGCGAGGTGCGCGTCATACACCTCGTTAATCTCATGGCGGCTGTCGTGGTAGTTGTACAGCACCAGCAGGCCAGTGCCGACCAACAACAGGAACATGACCCGCCAGAGTGTGCGCTGACGCAGCGAGCTCATGCCTTGCCCTCGACCAGATAGCCAATACCGCGGACCGTGCGGATCAGGCCATTGAAGAGTTTCTTGCGCAGGTGGTAGATGTTCACCTCCAGCGTATTGCTCTCGGGCTCCTCATCCCAACCGTACAGCAGCTGAGTCAGGCGTTCGCGGGTGAAGACCTTGCCGGGTTGGGCCAGCAACTCATGCAGCAGTCGATACTCCTTGGGGGTCAGGATGACTTCCACACCGTTGTAGCGGACTTGCTGGGTGGCAGGGTCGAGGCTGACACCGGCAGGCTGTTGCCCCCTGCCCTCACGCGGCGCAGCAGTTCGATGCCATCCAGGCGGGGCAAGCCAACGTCCAGAATCGCCAGGTCGAACGCCTCATGTTGCAAGGCATGCAAACCACTTACGCCATCACGCAGCCAGTCGAGCGTGTAGCCCGCCTGGCGCAAGCCGTCGCAGATGCCCTCACCCAGCGCGGTATCGTCCTCAACCAGCAGCAGCCGCATGTTCAGTCCTGTTTGTCCTTGATGGCCTTGAGTAAAGCATCGATATCGGCGCGCCGGCCCTGGTCAGCCAATTCACGTCCTGGCCGGGGCGGTGCCTGCAAGGCTTTCTGCAACGCGGCGGTGGCTTCAGGGTAGCGCTTCTGCCGATACAGATGATCGGCCCAGAAGTAATTGCTGTCGATCCCGTTGGGGTTGATCTGCAGGGCTTTGCGCAGCAGTTTGTCGGCTATTTCAGCGTCACCAAAACCGATCGGCCAGCCGGGTACCTGGTCGTAGAGCGTACCCAGGCTGGTGTAGGCCGAGCCTTGCAGGGCGTTGGGGTCCAGCGTCATGGCCTGCTCCAGGCTGGCTTTGGCGGCCTTGACCTTGCCCAGCGCGCCGAGCCCACCGACGGCGCCCGCCCAGCTGCTGTGGATGATGCCCTCCCAGATCAACGGTTCAGGCGTGCCGGGGTATTGATGAACGAAGGCAGTGGCATCACCGGCCAGCTTTTCAAATGCGTCGGCACGTTGTTCCTTGGGCAACTGGTACTGGATCTGCGCCCAGCGCTGCTGCAGATCGCTCAGGTGCTGCATGCCTGCCGGGTCCATTGCCCAGCTGAGGGGGGCGAATGCCAGCAAGCTGGCGATCAACAGACGCTTCATTTGCTCGACTCCTTGGAATGGCTACCGATGTAGCGGCGAATAACAGGCAGTTGCTTGCGCAGCGCACGGTCGACCACCCCCGGCAACATGCCGTTGATGCGCACGAACAGCTTTTCAGGCCAACCCAGGTACAGTTCGCTGCGCTCGGACTGCACGGCCACGAGTACGGCACGGGCGACATCGGCGGGATCGTCCATGCCGACCTTCAGCGCCTGGTTCAGCGCTGTCGCGGCACTGCTGTTCATGGCTGTGCGGGTAGCCCGCGGCGCGGCATACAAGACGTTCACCGTGGTGTCGGCCAACTCGCGCCGCAGCGCTTCGGAGAACCCCCGCAACGCGAATTTGCTGGCGCAGTAGCTGGCGTAACCGGGGTAACCGATCGAGCCATAGGTGGACCCGACATTCACCACCAGGGCCTTGGGTTGCTCGCGCAGCAGCGGCAGGCAGGCGCGGGTCAGTTGCAGGGGTGCCTTGAGGTTGATGTCCAGCAACTCGTCCAGGGCGTGTTCGTCCAACTGGTCGAGCAAGGCGAACCGGTTCACGCCGGCGGCATTGATCAGCACATTGAACCCACCCATCTCACGGGCCCGGCTGACGACCTGCTCGCGACCTTGCGAGGTACGCAGGTCGGCGGTCTGCCAGCGCAGGCGGTCCGGGTAACGGTTCATCAGGCCTGCCAGCTTGCCCAGGTGCCGGCTCACCGCCAGCACCCTGGCCCCGGCCGCGCACAGTTGCTCGGCCAGTTCCAGCCCGATGCCGCCACTGGCCCCCGTAAGCACCACCACCGACTCAGGCAAGCGCATGCTGCACCTCGGCCTGGCCCGCACGCGGCAAACCTTCGAACATCTCGGTGTACAACCGGTACACCACCTTGGCGGCGTGAATCACCGCCTGGTGATCATCGACCTCGTCCAGCCGGTCCATCAGCCGCTTGTAGGTGACCATGTGGTCCTGGTCCAGCGCGCCGTGGGAGCTCAGGTAGCTGAACGCGCTGTCCGGCAGCCCCAAGGTGCTCTGGATGGAACCGGCGGCATGGGTGGCCAGGGCGATGCTGGTGCCCTCAAGGACGTTGACCATGCCGAACAGCCCCACCGGGTTGCCCCGGGCAATGAGGTCGTACAGGTAGGCGACCATCAGCTCGATCGGCAAGGCCGGGCGGCCGTCACGCACCGCCTCCCAGTCTCCGCCGCAGGCCTTGATATCGTTGAGGATCCACTGCTCGTGGCCGTATTCCTCCTCGATGTACTCGCAGACGGCGCCGCGCAACCATTCCAGGCGCGGGGGCAAGCGCGCGCCGCAGGCCATCATCAGCGGCACGGTGTGGCGCACATGGTAGTAGGCCTGGGTCAGGAAGGCGATATAGCTGTCGCGGCTGACCTGGCCGGCCAAGGCTTCCCGGATCACCGGCACCGCGAACAGGGCCTGGCGTTCATGGCTGGTTTGCAACTGCAGGGTGTCGAAAAATGACATGACGGACCTCACAACAGAATGTCGGACAACAGGGTGTGATAACGCTGCAGGATCGCCTCGCGTCGCGGGCGGCCATTGGCGGTCAGGGTGCCTTCGCCGGGGGTCAGTGGGCCTGGCAGGCGCCGCCAGGCATGCACCCTGGCGTAGTCGGGCAAGGTGGCATTGCTGCGCTGCACGGCCTGCTCAATGGCCTCGTCGGTGGCCGCCGGATCAAGTGGCCAGAGCAAGGCCAGGTTGCGCGCAAGCCCCTCTCCGTGCACGAACGCCTGGGCGATCACGCCGCTCTGGGACAGCTCGGCTTCCACCCATTCGGGGTTGACGTTGCGCCCGAAGCTGGTGATGAATTGGTGTTTCTTGCGCCCGTTCAGATACAGATAACCGTCGTCGTCGAAGTAACCCAGATCGCCCGTGGCCCACCAGACCGAAGCGTTGGGTGCCTCCCCGAGGTAGCCAAGCAGCACGGAACCGCTGACGAACACCTCGCCATCGTCAGCGATTCGCACCTGAACATGAGGCAATGGGCGGCCGACGCTGCCTCGGCGAATCGCCCCCGGACGGTTGAGCGCCACTACCGAGGCACACTCCGACAGCCCATAGCCTTCGAAAACCGGCAAGCCTATGGCCTCGGCCCGCGCCAGCAGGCCGGGCGATACCCGTGCCCCGCCGACCGCGACGAAGCGCAGCGGGCCAACCCGCATCAGCCCCCGCTCGATCGCCGTGACCAGGCCCATCAACAGCTGCGGTACCAGGATCAGGCTCTGCGCGCCACTCAAGGCGATGGCCCCGAGCAAGCGCTTGAAATCGACCTGGCTGGCGCCGCCCATACCCAGTTGCGCCTGTGAGTAGAGCAACACGCGGGCCCCTGCCATGAGTGCGGCGTAAACGCCCAGGTTTTCCAGCAGTACGCCCAACGGTAGCACCGCCAGGTAGCGCTGGGGCTCGGTAGGCCGGCTGGCCAGCTGCAGTTCATGCGCGACGCGCAGCATGGCATCGGCGCCCAGGCAAACGCCTTTGGGCGTGCCCGTGCTGCCAGAGGTATAGGTGACCTTGGCGGTACCCTCAGGCAGCACCACCGGCGCTGCCAGATCGCGCGTCCAGAATGCCTCCTGCTGGACGAAGCCTAGCTGGCTGAACAGGCCATCCCAGGCAGGCTGGCAAAGCACAAGGCTTGCGCCGCACTGTTCGATGCAGTGCTGCACCTGCGCCGTACTGAAGAACGTTGGCACGATCACGCAGGCTCGCTCCGAGACCAGCGCCGCCAGGTCCCAGAACAGCAATTCAGGGCCGTTATCCAGCGCAAGGGCCAACACGCCCGGGGGTTGCGCGCTCAAGGCCTTGGCGCGCAGCCAGACCTCGGCGAGCAATTGCTTGTAGGTGAACCGCTCATTGGCGCCCTCCACGGCCAGGGCATCGCCGCGCTCACGGCCCAGGTCAAGCAGCAACTGCCTGAAGCGTTCCAGTTCATGCGGCATGGCCGGCCTCCTCGTTCAGCGCAGGCAGCCCCAGGCGCCGGAACACCCCTGCCGACTCCAGGCGCTCGAAGCCCTGGCGGATATCACCGACGAACACGTGCGGGTGCTGGTCGTAATAGTGCCCCCAATGCTCTGCCGGCTCACTCAGGCGGGCGGGGTCGGCCTGGGCCACCACCGTCGGCACCAGGCCCAGGCGCTGGAAACTGTTGATCAGCGTCGATGCGCCGGTGAACGCCACCCAACGCAGCCCCCGTGTAGCGAGCAGCCAGGTCACGGCCGTGATCATGATCCGGGCGCTGCCGGCACTGAGCGAAGCCAGGTTGCCAACTTCGACCATGCACTCGCGCCCCAGACTCACCCCCGCCGCTCGGGATATCGCGCTTTCCAGGGGCTCATCCAGATAGCGCTCGAGAAACAAGCGCCCGCTGCTGGCCGGGCGCATGCCGGCTGCGGCTATCAACCGCCCATGGCTGTCCCGCAGGGCCAGGAGTTCTGGTAGGTAATGGTGGATATCGGCCTGGTGCACGTCGGCGAAACACTGGTGAATGAAATGCTCCAGCTCGCCACGCCCCTGATCATCCTGCAGGTGCAGGGACAAATGGGCGTGGTGTTCAACATGGGTGCCGATAGGCACTGGGAGCAGATTGCTCCATAGGGTCTGAGTCATGAAGCTCCCCCGGCTGGGTTGGTCAGGGCGAGTATCCGTGGCGAATCTGAAGGGAATCTGAAGCGGAGTGAAAAGCGGCAGGTCACCCGCAGACGCTGTCGAATCAACGCGGTGATTTGATCAAAATCAAACGCAGAGTCCGTGCGACGCTCACTATGCCTGCAAGGAACCGCTGCCTCGAAAAATCTGGCAGCTAGCGGCCAAGAGCGGCCCTTTCACACCTGGAATCATTTTGCGAGGTTCGGTCCATGAAAAGCGCACGAAAACTGTTTGCAATGGCGTTGGCAGTATCGTTGGTGGCTCCAGGTTACCTGCTGGCCGCCACCGATACCGGTACCACGACGCCACCGGCCGCAACCGGCTCGAAAGCCGGCAAGCCCACCGGGCATGAAACCTACAAGGAACAGGAAAAGCATAAAAAAACCACGAAGTCCCATGAAAAGAAACCCATGACGCCGTCTCAAGGCAAGCCCAGCAGCTCAGGTTCCATGTCCACCCAATAGCATGTTCCGGGGCAGCCGAATCCACCCACGCAGAGTCTTGCCCTGTGGGTGGCCTGGCCATCACAGCAGCCAGTTGGCGGCAATGCAAGGCGGCGTGGTCACGACCGGCTTTACGTCTGGCGGCTTTTTCGAAGCGCTTCCAAACCATTGAATAACGCCATGCCAGTCAGCATCGCAGCCACGAACAGCCAGCCTTGCCAAAACCCGCCGGCCAGCAACACCAGGGCCGGCCCTGGGCACACCCCGGCTAGCCCCCAGCCAATGCCGAAGATCAGGCTGCCCCCCACCAGCCGACGGTCAATGTCACGCCGGGCAGGCAACTGCATCGCGCCGCCGAGCAAGGCCACAGTGTGCCGACGCGCCCAGGCCATGGGCAGCAGTGCAGCCCCGATGGCGCCCACCATGACCAGTGCCAGCGACGGGTCCCACTGCCCCGCGAGGTCGAGAAACCCCAATACCTTGGCGGGGTTCGCCATGCCTGACAACAGCAACCCCACGCCGAACAGCACGCCCGCGATGAATGCACTGATCCGGGTCATTTCATGCTCCTGGGTAAAGGTGCCGAACCACGAAGACGGTGGCAAAGCCGGTGGCCATGAAGCACAACGTCGCCACCGCCGAGCGAGGGGACAGGCGAGAGAGGCCGCACACACCATGGCCACTGGTGCAGCCACTGCCATAGCGGGTACCCACCCCCACCAGAAGCCCCGCGACCATGAGTAACCCAGGGGCCGTACTGAAATGCACCGGGGGCATCGCCGAGAACGCTCGCCACATCAGTGGCGCCGCTATGATGCCCAGTAAGAAGAACAGCTTATCGCCTCGCCCCTCTTCCGCGCGTTGCAACAGCGAGCCGAGCAGGCCACTGATACCGGCAATGCGCCCATTCGCCACCACGAACAGCCCGGCGGCCAGGCCGATCAGTGCGCCGCCGGCCAGTGCCGACCACGGTGTGAAGGCTGCCATATCTACAAACATCATCAGCTCCCCTTGCCAGACTGAAGAAATGAACCGACTTTATCTTAACGCTGTGTTTTACGTTCGATCGCGTGCCACACCCTCATTCCCGAACGCGGCGTCCCAGCCGCCGTGCCCCCGGCAATGCACTCAAACCGTGCAATACCACGCTGAGCAGGACGCACGCGATGGCGCACGCGATGATCGTGCCACCCTCTTGCAACGGCGCATCCAGTATCAATATCGTGAACACGATGGACGCGAGGCCACGGGGGCCGAACCAGCCTATGAACAAGCGGCTCTCGGCGCTGAGTGTGCTCCCCGCCAGGCTGAGCCAGACAGGCAGCATCCGCACCAGCGACAGGCTCGAAAGCGCGTAGAACCAGACCGAGGGTGCCATGATCTGCGAAGCTTTGGGCGCCACGTAGGCTCCAAACACCACCCAGGTCAGCAGTGACAGCGCCTCACCGCACGACCCGCCGGTGACGAGCAACGGCTGCGTTTCGCGGTTGAACAGGTAACCTGTCAGCAGCCCTGCGCAGAAGGCGGCGATGAAGCCGCTGCCCCCCAGTGCCTGGGCGCAGGCGAAGCTCAGCAATGCCAGCGCGGGCATTACCAATTGCTGCCAGGCCTCGATCTGCAGGCAATGGCGTTGTGACAGACGTAACAATCCGCCCACCAACAGCGCAAGCGCCGCCCCCGAGAGAACACCGATTCCCAGCTCCTCCAGGAAGAAATAGCCCGTCAAAGCAAAAGGCATCGTCGAGTGGGCCTCCATCAACAATGTCAACAGCAGGAGCAGTACCGGCACGCAAATGCCGTCGTTCAAGCCGCTTTCGACATTCAAGCTCTCGCGTACATTAGCCGGCACCTCGGGGTTGCTCACGACTGCCTTGCCAAGGGCGGCATCGGTCGGGGCCAGTATCGTCGCCAACAACGCCATCTCCAGCCAGGGCATCTGTGGGAACATCAGCCAGGCGGCAAACCAGCCCGCAAACAATGTCAGCGGCAGGCCGAGGGTCAGCAGGCGCAAAGGCAGGCTACGGGATTGCCGCAATTGGGCCAGATCGGCCTTGGCGGCATCATTGAACAGGACGATTGAAAGGGTAAGCTCGGCCAGAAAGCGAAGATCGTTGCGGTCCAGCGAAAGGTTCAACAACCCAAGCCCGGAGGGACCTGTTAACAGGCCCGCCAGCAGAAACAACAGCGGCCCGTTGATAGGTTTGGATTCAAGCGCGCCGGCCAGGCTGGCGTACAGCACCAGCAAGGCGGCCAGAACAGCCAGGTTCTGATACATGGCCACGCCTCGGCATGAAAAGCGTATATACGAACGCTATCACTGCGCGCGCAACGCGACGATCTGAAAGGCGGCAGAAGTTATCCTAAGTCAACAATGCAGGTAATAAAGATCTCACGTGCCGGCAACGGTCATGGCCCATGCCTCAAGAACGAAAAATCTCGAACGGTTCCACCCGTAGCACTTTGCGAATACCCAAGTAACTGGAGGTGCCGGCAATCAGTGAAACCAGGCCAAACGTCAGGCCCAGGTTCCAGAAGGTCACGATGGCGGCATAGTTGGGCAGGTACGTTCGCACCAGTTCAATCACCCCCGTCATCAGCCCGACACCCAACCCATACCCGGTCAATGCGCATGAGATCGCCATAAACAGAATCATCAGCACCAGATCCTGAGCTCTCGCACCCATGGCCTTGAGTGCCGCGAACTTGTCCAGGTTCTCGAGGATGAAGCTGTAGAACGTCTGACCTGAAATGGATAAGCCCACCAGGAAGCTGATCAATGTCATCAGCAAAATATTGGTGCCCACGCCCGTCTGGTAGATGTAGTAATCCGCGATCCGCTGATTGAACTGGGCCTTGGTCAGCGCTAGATAGCCCAGCCGGGCGACCTCTTGGCGAATCCGTATGGCCTCAGACGCGGCTCTCGGCTTGACCAGAATGTAGGAAATCGTGAATCGCGCAGTCGGTATGTACTCGATTGCTCGCCGATAGGTGGTGTAGAGGGTCGGTACGCCAATCAGCCCGCTGGACAGCACCTTGGCGATACCGACCACCGTGCCGCGATGATCATTGAGTTCGAACTCCGTGCCTAGCGTGGGGCTACCTAGCTTGCTGAACTCCGCGTCGTGAACGACGATGAAGGCGTTTTCACCATAGAGCGCCTCGATGGCGCCCTGCTCCAGCTCCGGGCGCCCATAGAGGCTGGTATCGTCCAGCCCCACCACACTGACGATCTGGTAGCTGCCATCGGCAAGCCGGGCCTGGGCATTGCCGATGAACACCGGCACGGCGTACTCCACCTGCTCCATACTGCGCACCGCATCCAGCAGATAGTCCGGCAGCGCAATCACTGCGGTCGGCGTGTTGACTGCTGGATCCATCACCCACATCGGCGCACCGATGTGGGTGACCGTCGAATGGGCCCTGCTCAAAATGCCAGCAAACATGGCCGTCATCTGCATCATCAGGAATACCGAGAACGTCAGGCCAACCAGTAGCGCGGAAAACTTGGCCCGGTCGTTGACCAACAGCTTGTAGCCGATACGCAAGATCCCCGCATATTTCATGGCGCCTCTCTCCCGCTACCGACTTCAGGCGCGTTCCACCAGCCACCACCTAGCGCGACGTACAATGCGACTGTGTCTTGGCGCCGCTGAGCTGAGGCATCCAGCAACAACATGTTGGCCTGTTGCAACTGCACATCGGCAACCAGCACATCGACGTAGGGCACCAGCCCTGCCCGGTAGCTGGCCTGCAACGCTTGCAGCGCCGCTTCAGCCGCCGCGGCTGACTCGCTACGCTTTTGTAGCGCCACGGCGTCCAGCTGCAAGGCGTCGAGCACATCTGCCACCTGCGACAATGCCGACAGCACCACTTGCCGGTAGGTAGCCGCGGCCTGTCGGTAAGCCTCCCGCGCGGCCTCACGGCCGAACCAGCGTCGCCCACCTTCGAACAGCGGGATATCGATGGCGGGCCCAATCGACCAGAACCGTCTGGAAAACAGCGAGCCCAACGCCGTGCCGCCCGTGCCGTACTGCGCCGAAAGGGTGAAGCTGGGGAACAACGCGGCAGTTGCCACCCCGATGTCCGCGCTGGCCTGGTGCAGCTGCGCTTCGGCTACCCGTATATCGGGACGTTGACGCACCAGCTCCGAGGGCAAACTGACCGGTAAATCGTGCGGCAGCGCCAAACTGCCGAGGCTGATATCAGGCACCGGCATCTGGTTCGGTGCCGCGCCCCCCAACAGCGCCAGCAGGTGCCCCGCCTGGGTATAGCGTTGCCGCAGGCCGGCCAGCTGCGCCTGGTTGGTCGCGATCAGGCTCCTGAGGCTGGCTTGCGCCGAATCGGCGAGCGTGCCGCTGCGTACTTGCGCCTGGGTCACCTGCAGTTGCTGTTGCTGCAAGGCAATCAGTTGCTCGGAGGCCTGCATTTGCGCCGCATAGGCCGCACGGGCTATGGCGGTGTTGACCACGTTCGCTGTGAGGGCAAGAAACGCTGCGTTCATGCGCGCGGACTGCACGTCGACCTGTGCTTGCAGGCTCTCGACGGCCCGTTTTTCGCCACCAAAAACATCGAGCGCATAGCTCACGGTGCCACTGAGGGTCACGACATTGAATACCGAATCCGCCGTGCCCAGCCCCGGCTGCCCGCCATTGCCCCGCTGACGATCCCCCTCAAAACGACCACTCACCTGTGGGTAGTAGACACCCTGGCCGGCCTTGAGCAGGTCCTGACTCTGCCGCAGGCTGGCTTCAGCCGCCTGCAGGCTCGGGTTGCGGGCAATGGCTTGCGTTACCAAAGCATCCAGGGCTGGCGAGCGAAACAGTGTCCACCAGTCCCATTGCAGGTCGCCGCCAGGCACGAACCCTTGGCTCTGGCCCTGCGCTTCGATCGGGTTGGCAAGGGTGCCCTGCCAATTGCATCAGTTCAAAAGGCGGCAGTTTTTCGATCAGTATCTCATCGACGTAACAACGCACCACGAGGCGATCCTGAACGCTGGTCATCACCAGCAACGGATTGAAACCCTGAGTGTGGATGCTGTAGGCCCCCTGGGGCGATACATAGCTGCCGACGGCACTGTTGATGGAGACCACAATGCCGTCGCTGGGCGCCTTGATCACATAGCGGGCCAATTCGGCGGCAGCGGCCTTGAACGCGGCCTGGGCTTGGGCGGCCTGGTTCTTTGCGGTGTCCAGGGCGTCCTTGCTGATCGACCTGGCGTCAATACCATAGGCGGCCAGGCGTTTGGCATACTGGTCGCGGGCAATGGCCAGGTTTGCCTGCGCCAACTCAAGGTTTGCCCGAGGCACAGCGTCATCCAGTGTCACCAACGGCGAGTCACGGCTCACCGCCTGTCCTTCATGCACCAGGATGCGGTTCACGGCCGCACCGGGTCGCCTTCCATGACCCGGCCATCCTCCATATGCATGATTCGATCGGCGAAGCGTTCGATGCGGGTGTCATGGGTGACAATCAGTACGCAGCAGCGTGGGCTGAGCACGTGCTCCCTGACGAAGGCGATGATGAGTTTGCCGGTGTCACCGTCAAGCGATGCCGTTGGCTCGTCCAGAATGAGCAGGCCAGGCTGGCCCACCATCGCCCGTGCAATCGCCACCCGTTGTTGTTCGCCGCCGGACAGTTTGGCTGGCGTCAGTTCAGCACGCTCGGCAAGCCCGACAATGCCCAGCACTTCCCGGGCTGTTTGAAGTGCCGTGTGCCAGGGCTGATACCTGAGGATCAGCGGGATCGCCACGTTCTCGGCACAGGTAAGTTTGCTGAACAGGTGATAGTCCTGGAAAACGAAACCGAACTGCTGCAGCCGCAATTCGGCCAAGCGGTCAGCATCTAGGGCCCAGATGTCCTGGCCATTGATGACGACGCTGCCAGTGTCGGGGCGCAGAATGCCGGAGAGCATGCTCAACAGCGTGGTCTTGCCGCTGCCGGAAGGCCCGACGATGTAGACCATTTCGCCGAACCGCACGCTGAACGTCACGTCGTCGACCGCTTTGACCCGAGCGGCTTCATCGCCAAACCACTTGCCCAGGCCCTTGGCGGGAACGGCGGGAACGGCGACGGTATCAAGCTTGCTGTTGTCCATCATGCTCTCCCAATAGCATCGCGGGCTTTCCAGACACTCCACATTTACCCGTTGCTCAACGCAGTGCTGTCAACCAATGACGAAGTTCATGTATCGAACGAGTATTGAGCACGTTTTCAGGCTGTAAACAGGCTCGCCGTGCCTGACCCACCTCATAACGCAAACGGGCCAGTTCGTCCGCGTCGCCAGCATCGGCACTGACACTGATCAGCGCACCGTATCGCGCATACGTCGTATGCTTCCGGCGGTTGTCACCTGCGCAACACCTGGAATTTGCCGCACATAGCCAAGGATGAGGTTGGCGACGGGTTCAATGATCGCCAGTGGAAAGCGCTCAGGGAGTGTCATGCTGCCACCTCGCTCGTGCGGTGAGCCTGCAGATGTTTATGGTCCAAGGCGCATCAACCGATCCAGTGAATCTCCGGCGCCTTGCGCTGCACATCCGCTGGCACTGAGCGGGGATAACCTACAATCACCGGTGCGACAGTGGCGCACTCATCAGGCAGGTGCAAAGCCTGCTTGCCAGCCGGCGTGGCAAGATAGCGCTGTGCCAGCCCTATCCAACAACTGCCCAGGCCCTCGGCATGCGCCGCGAGCATCAGGTTCTGCGCCGCCAGCGCGCAGTCTTCAACGGCCCAGGCACTGGCCGTCTTCGCGGCAATGACGATCAGCGCGGGAGCATGGTAGAAGATCTGAAAGCGCTCATTATCCAGCATTGCTTGCAAGGATTCAGGCATCTGCTCGCCACAGTTCTTTGCCAGGTACTTCTTCGCATCGGACGATATCTGCTGCAGAAGTACTTCGTCACGTACCACGGTGAATACCCATGGTTGCAGGTTCATCGCGCTCGGCGCCTGTACAGCGGCTTCGATCAGGCGAACGATCAGATGCTGCTCGACAGGCTCGGTGGTGAACTCACGGGTCGAACGTCGCTCGCGAATCGCTTCATAGATATTCATGGCTCAGCCTCGAAAGTGTTTATCCAGACCGTAACGCGCCTTTGAGCAGCCTGTTTGACCTGGATCAGAACCGGGAAACTCATGCACTTGGCAGTGACTCGGCGGGCTATCACTTGGCTTTTATCAAGCCCACCTCAAGGCGCCCGGGTAAGCTCCCCGACAGAGTTATCCAGTAGAGGAAAAACGCCATGAATCGCACCGTTCCATCAAGGGTCCGTCTGTATGACGAACACGATTTGGACACTGTGCTGCGCTCGATGGCCCGCCAGGCCTTGGCACGTCTGCCTGCGTCCGCAGTGGCGCTGGTAGGCATTCAGCGGCGTGGTGAGCCGCTGGCGCAGCGCCTGCAACTGCACCTGCAAGCCCTGACCGGTGCTGCGCCATTGCCGCTCTACCCGATCAAGGTCAAGCGCTACGCGGATGACCTCAGCCTCCTGCATGCCCATACTCAACTCACCGAGAACCCTGAGCTCGCCAAGCTGGACCTTGCCGGCACCACCTTGCTGGTGGTCGACGACGTGCTCTACGAAGGGCACTCGCTGCTGCGTACCTGCGCCTACCTCGCCGAACTGGGTGCGCGCCATCTCATCAGCGCAGTGCTCGTCGACCGCCACGTCTGCCGCCAACCGGTGCGTGCCGATATCGTCGGCATTCACCTACAGGTCGCGACGCAGGATATCGTCGAATGCCATGTGCCTCCGTACGAAGCGCAATTCTGCGTGGAGGTGGTGCGCCATGGCCGAACAGGCGATACCGCCTGATTCAACTGTCACGTGCGGGCTTGATCGTCAGGATGCTGCACGGCGCATGGCTGACCAGCCGCTCGGTGGTATCGCCGATCAGCTTGGCCCATCCTCTGGCCTGCACGGCGCCGACCACCACCACATCGGCCCCCAGCGTAGCGATATGGGACTTGATGACGCGCAACGGCGCACCTTCGCTGAAGAACCGATGGCTGTGGGCGATGCCATGGGCATCGGCCAACGCATCGAACGGCAACTGCAGCGATTCGCGCACTTCGTCCGCCCAGGGGCCGGCGAGGTCTGGGTTGGCCAGCATGGCGATTGGCAGGTCGTAAGCCGACAGCAGGTGCAACTGGCCCTGGCATTGCGTCGCCAGTTGCTGACCGGCCATCACCAGCGCGTCATTGAGTGGCGAGGGATGGGAGACATCCACCGCGACCAGCACGTTACCTGGCAGGGCCGGGGCATTGGCCGGTACGAACATCAGCGGCACCTCGCTCGCATGCAACAGCACTTGGTCAAGCGAGGTCCGGGCCAGCTGGTCGGTCAGGGAGCAGCCCGGGCAGCCCTTGATCACCAGGTCTGGCGCGTAGCGGGTGATACAGGCCGGCACCTGGTCTCGTGGATCGGAGGTTTCCACGGCCTCGAAACCTGGGCGTGCCCCCCTCGCCGGCTGTTCGTCCAGTAGCGCCTTGAGCTCTGTGCTGAAGTGCATGAAGGAAACGGAAGGCAGCGGGGTTGTCTGCAACTCGTGGCGCAGGCGCAGCTCGCCCGGTTCATGGATACCCAGCACGTGCAGGGCAGCACCAGACGCCTCAGCCAAGGCCATGGCCCGGGACAGTGCGGCATTGGCCTGAACCTCAGTCATGATCAACAGGATCCGGCGATACGGGTTCATCGGGCACCTCCCGGCGCGGCTGTTGGTTGGCGTACGTTTGTCATTATCGAAGCCGTTGCCGATTCGTTCTTGATAAAAATCAAGGCTCCCAGGCGCCATCGCGCCACCCTACGCGTAAGCCCGTGAGCCGTCATTGCGACGGCCATCGCTGCGGAGGCCATCATGAACGCTTTGACGCGACTGCTACTCATCTGCCATCCGGACCTGCACCCCTCACCAGCCTTGGCGCGCGCGCAAGCGTTGGCCAAGGCCACAGGCGCCACCTTGCACCTGGTGGTGCTGAGCCAACTGCCATCACGCCTGACCACCCTTGACCAGGTACTGCGCAGCAGTGCCCGCAAACAAGACGCCGAGCATCGCAAGGCATGGCTGAATGAGCAGGCACAGGCGCTTGCCAAGCAGGGCATTACCGCCTATGCCGAAACGCTGGATGACGATGATCCACTCAAGGACCTGATCCGCCTGGCGCAGTTACACCGCGTGGAAATGCTGATCAAGGACATCCGCCACGAAACCGTCGTCAGCCGTGCCCTTCTCACGCCGCTGGACTGGCAGTTGCTGCGCCGTTGCCCGATTCCGTTGCACTTGGTCGCTCAGGCTGACGCGGCACTGCCTGCGCGGGTGCTGGCGGCCGTGGACCTGGTCGAGCACGACGCGGCGGTGCACAAGTGCAACGACCATGTCCTGCAAGCTGCACAGGTGCTGGCGCAGCGCTGCAAGGCACAACTGCATGTGCTCCAGGCCTATGAACCGAGCCCTAGCTTCATGGCCTACGCCGCCGCACCGGTGGCATGGACCGATGAGGTGATCGAAGAAGTGACAGGTAGAGCGCGGGAACGCCTGACCCGCTTCGCGGCCCACTACGGCATCAAGCCGGACCATTTGCACCTGATACGCGGGGCTGCCCGGAGTGTCATCAGCGAATACGCCAACCAGCATGGCTTCGATGTGGTTGTCATGGGCACCCTTTACCATGAAGGCTTGACCAAGGTCATCGGCAGTACCACCGAGCAGACCTTGTACAAGGTGCATACGAGCATCCTGGCAATCCACGGCTGATTGGCCGCCGGTTTGCAATGCTCCGTGCCCTGCAAACCGGCAGCCCGTCTCAATCGCGATGCCAATCGACGCTCAGGTAGCGCTCACTGTCGCTGTAGCGATAGCTGCAGACGCCGTCATAAGCGGCTTCCAGTTCATGTCCAATACGGTTGGCCAGGTGCGTGCCCGTGGTGGTCGCCAACAGTTCGTCGTCCTTGCAGTCGATGGCGATCAGCCGCTCGAGCACGTGGGTCTGGCGCTCTTGTTGTTCGGCATGCTGCATGAGCTGGCGAATCTCCTGCTCATGGGTCGTGACGAAACGGCCCGACACGCGCACCTGGCCCGCCGCGGCATGGTCTTCAATGCGTCGACAGGCGGGGCATACAGTCGACTCCAGTGGCCCGAGGCCGTTGGCTCCGTGCGGGTGCCATTCACCCTCGTGATAGACCGCGCCACATTGCGGGCAAAGCGCGCTGCCGCCTGGGCGAAGGGGTATGGCGTAGGGGTCGAAGGGACGGGTTTTGAACAATTTGTCCTTGTGGCTTTTCTGATACTTGTCCATCGGCGTGCTCGCTATACGGATTGTGAAAATCGCAGCTCTTAGCATGCGCTGACCTGCACAGTGTCCGTCCATGGGCCACGCTGCACTTGATAATCGTCAAACCCAGCGCTGCCACGCCGCTTATGTTGCCGATAACGATCCAGGGAGCACCGCCAATGAATACCACAGCGCCATTGATGTTTGCATTGCAATGCAGCGAGGGCTACGGCAATGCCGTTGCCCGACGCCTGGGCGTCACGCTGTCGGCACATGAAGAGCGAGACTATGAGGACGGCGAGCACAAGTGCTGGCCCATGGACCCGGTCGAGGGGCGAAACGCCGTCGTGATCCACTCGCTTTACGGTGACACGCACCACAGCGCTCACGACAAACTGTGCCGGCTGCTGTTCTTCTGTGGCGCGCTCAAGGACGCCGGCGCCAGCCAGGTGACAGCGGTGACGCCCTATCTGTGCTACGGCCGCAAGGACCGCAAGGTGGAATTTCAGGACTCGACCATTACCCGCCACCTGGCTCGCCTGATGGAAGGCTGCGGCATCGACCGGGTGGTGGCCTTGGATGTGCATAACCCCAGCGCATTCGACAACGCCTACCGGATCCCGGCCTGGAACCTGGCCTGCGCGCAGCTGTTCGCCCAGCGCCTGGCGCCGCTGCTGGCTGCCCAGGTTATCACGGTGGTGTCGCCGGACATGGGCGGCATCAAGCGTGCCGAACAGTTTCGCCAGGCACTGGCCCAGCTGCTCGCGCGCCCGGTCGTCATGGCCATGGTGGAAAAGCACCGGCAACACACGCACCTCAGCGGGGAGTGCCTGGTGGGTAATGTGGCTGGCAGCACGGTCGTGCTGTTTGACGACATCATCAGTACCGGCCAGACACTGTTGCGGGCCGCACAAGCCTGCCATGGCGCTGGCGCATCCCGCATTCTGGCTGCCGCCACCCACGGTCTGTTCACCACCGCAGGAGCGCTGTTCGAAAGCGGGATGTTCGAACGCATCCTGGTCGCCGACAGCATCACGCCCTTTCGCCTGCCCGCCGGTTGCCGGGCTCAGTTGGACATCGTCGACACCAGCGCCCTGGTCGCTCAACGGCTTATGCCGTGACGTGGTCAGCCGTACAGCCCTACACCACCAGGATATTGCAAGGCACCTGGTACAACACATGCTCGGTGGTGCTGCCGAACAGACGGTCCAGTCCCCGTGCGATGGGCCGCCCCATGACCAACACGTCTACCGGCTGTGATTCTATGTATTCGCTGAGCACCGCGACAGGACGGCCCAGCACGAAGTGGCGGTGTTCCGGTGGCGCTCCGAAGCGATCGGCCAGTTTTTTGAAATCATCCTCCAACGCTTGGCGCAAAGGCCCGGCGATGTCCCCGATGGCCCAGGCGGCATACCCCATATCGCCCATATAGGCCATCGACAGATCGCAGGCGTGCAGGAGGTCCAGTTGCGCCCCGGTCTGCAAGGCCAAGGCACTGGCCTGCTGGACGATACTGTCATTTCGGGCTTGCCCCTCATCCGAGGTATCAGCCACGTCCACCGCCGCCACGACCTGGCGTGGCAACGCTGGCCGGCTGGCACCGAGCAAGTAGACCGGGACCGGACAGTGACGCAACAGCTGCCAGTCAAGCGGCGTGAAGAAAGCGCGCTTCAGCGCAGGTTCATGCTCGACCTGCTTGAGCAGCAGGTCCGGTTGCATCTCCAGCACGTGCTGCAGAATGTCATCCTGCAGGTCGTTGCTCCAGGCCACCTCGGTCGTCACCTGCACGCCAGAGGCACGCAGCACGTTTGCCTGGGCTTCCAACTGTTCCTGCTGAGCCTGCCGGTAAGCCTCCCGCTCCGTTTGATGCTTACCGGACTCCAGCAACCAGAGTTTGTCCAATGATTCGAGCAAGGCGACGATGTGCAGGCTGGCCGATGCCGACCTTGCCAGGGCAACGGCCTGCTCCAGGGCGACCGCCTGGTGCAGCATTGGGCGCATGATCAGCAACAGGCGTTGATAGTGACTCATGATTGCCTCCAACGGTAGGCCGGCCTGATCACTCAGGTATCGGGGGTTGCATCAGCGGTGCGCTCTTTTCCGGGATATCGGTCATGGTGGCTTCGGTCAGCAGCAAAATGCTGGCGACCGAGACCGCATTTTCAAGTGCGACGCGCACCACTTTCGTAGGGTCGATGATGCCCGCCTCGTACATGTCGACGTACGTGTTGGATGCGGCATCGAAGCCGATGCTGCCCGTTTCGGCTAGCATGCGAGCCACTACGACGCCAGCATCCACGGCGGAATTTTCAGCGATCGTCCGTGCTGGCGACTCCAGTGCCCGGCGCAGGATCTGCAGCCCCGTGCGCGTGTCGCCTTCCTGGTTGAGCTCCTCGGCAAGCAATGCCGGTACAGCCTTGAGCAAAGCAAGGCCACCACCGGGCACGATGCCCTCGGCAATCGCTGCGCGGGTAGCCGACAATGCGTCATCCAGGGCGTCCTTGCGCGCTTTCATCTCGGCTTCGGAAGGTGCGCCCACGCGGATGACCGCCACCCCACCGGCAAGCCTGGCCAGACGCTCCTGAAGCTTCTCCCGGTCGTAATCACTGGTGCTGGATGCGATCTGCGCACGGATTTGTGCGACACGATCAGCCACGGCCTCTCGCGTACCCTTACCGCCGACCAGTGCAGTGCTGTCTTTGAGCACCACTGCACGGTGCACCTGGCCCAGCTGGGACAGTTGCAGGTGGTCGAGATTGACGCCCAGTTCAGCCGAAACCACCGTGGCACCGGTGAGTACGGCAATGTCCTGGAGCATTTCCTTGCGCCGATCACCATACCCGGGAGCCTTCACCGCCACGGCGCGCAATACACCGCGAATCTGATTGACCACCAGCGTGGTCAAGGCTTCGCCATCGATGTCCTCGGCAATCACCATCAACGGCTGGCCGCTCTTGGCCACCTGTTCAAGCAGTGGCAGCAGGTCGGCCAGCGCACCGATCTTGTGATCACACAGCAGTACACACGCATCGGTGAGTTCGACCTGCATCTTTTCAGTGTCGGTGACAAAGTACGGGGACACGTACCCCCTGTCGAAACGCATGCCATCCATGATGTCGACCACGGTTTCGGTGGTCTTGGATTCCTCCACGCTCACCACGCCTTCCACGCCTACCTTTTCCAGGGCGTCGGCGACCAGCTGGCCGATCAGGGGGTCATTGTGGGCGGACAATGTGGCTACCTGGGCTTTTTCCCGAGTCGTGTCGACCGGGCGTGACTGCGCCAGCAATGCCGCCTGAACCAACCCCAGGCCCTTGTCCAGTCCGCGTTTGAGGTCGATGGCACTGGCCCCGGCCACCACGTTTCTGACGCCATCGGCAAGGATTGCCTGGGCCAGTACCGTCGCCGTGCTCGTACCATCTCCGACCGCCTCCGCCGTGCGCTCGGCGGCCTGGCGCAACATCTGGGCACCGAGGTTCTCCTCAGGGTCCTGCAGGTCAACGCGCTTGGCGATGGACACGCCGTCATTGCAGACAGTCGGGCGACCCCAGGTACTCTGCATCAGCACCGACTTCGACTTGGGGCCCAACGTGACGCGTACGGCATCGGCGAGCTGGGTGGCGCCACTGAGGATCTTCTCCCGTGCCGCTGACCGAAAGAGGATTTTGCTGTGCGGCATGATGTTCGGCTCCCGTGTAGGGCAGCGTGATTGACTGGTACTGCCAGCATCCGGCTCAGACCGCCCTTGGCGCTTGATTTTTATCAATCGTGCGAACGCCTGCAGCGTTGCTCAATGTTTATCGAGGTACCGATACAAGGCGTCTTCCTGGTCGAAATGCAGTTTCGCCAGGGTATCCAGGCGTATGAGCTGGTGCTGGATTTCGTCGGCGCTCGGGATGGCGGCGGCCTGGGCGAAATCCTCGTTCATGCGCGTCAGCACATGGATCAGCCTGAACATTTCCCGGTGGGTATGGCTGAGCGCCGAGAGGCGGTCCTCGCCCACCATGTAGCGGCTCAACAGCGGGGACAGCCGCAGCTCGTCGGCCCGCTCGTGGCGCTCCAGCAAGCCATGCAGGGCGGCGACCAGATGCTGGAGGTCGGCCCGTGCCCGCTCTACAGGGCGGCTGGCAAAGTCCCGCGCCATCTGGCTCAGTTCGGTCAACAACCCGTCCAGTTGCCGATGCTCGTCCTGCATGCGCTGCAGACTCTCGGCCGGCAACCCGTTGCGGCCATCACCCGCAACCGGGCCGAGGGCGCGAAGGGCGTTGAGGATGATCAACAGGTCGATGCCTTCCTGCAGTATCGCCCCCATCACCGCAGGCAGGTAGCCGGCCGCAGCGAACAGCATGGCCAGCAGCGAGAGGCTCATGCCCATCCACACGCCTTGCCGGGCGATGTGCACGGCGTCCCGGGCGATGTCGAGCGCTTCGATCAAGCGATCCAGCCTGTCGACCAGCAGCACAACGCCGGCTGACTGCGCCGAGGCTGTCACGCCGGACGCGCCCATGGCAACCCCGACATCGGCCGCAGCCAGTGCCGGAGCATCATTGATGCCATCCCCGACCATCAGCGTGGGGCCTCTTCGGCAACCCTCCTGCACCAGGCGGACCTTGTCCTGCGGTGAGAGGCCAGAGCGAAGTGCATCGATACCCGCGGTCAACGCGATCATTTGCGCCGTCTGCGGGCGGTCGCCAGTCAGCATGACAATCTGGTCGATCCCGCGCGCTCGAAGCCGACGCAAGGTCTGGGGTGTTTCCCGACGCACATCGTCGGCCAGCCGCAGCATCGCTTTCAATTCACCGTCCACGGCCACGAAACTGCCACTGCTGGCCAGATAGTCCAGCTGCTGCAAGCATGCCTGTGCCCAGTGGCCCGCATCCCTGCCCTGCTGCACGAATGCCAGCAGCCCCAAGCGCACGGCTTTACCTTGTACCTGGCCGGCCAAGCCTTGGCATGGAGCCTCCTGCACCTGTTGCGGCGCCGCCAGAGTCAGGCCCCGCGCAAGGGCCGCGTCGACAATGGCCCGAGCGATCGGATGGGTGGAGGCCTGGGCCAACGACGCGGCCCACTGCAAGATCTGCAGCGGCGCGCCCTCTCCGTTAAGCTCGATCGATTGCAACCGGGCGTGGCCGCTGGTCAAGGTACCAGTCTTGTCGGGAAAAGCCTGGCGGATTCCGGCGAGCGCCTCCAGTACCGCGCCATCGCGCACCAGAATGCTACGCCGCGCCGCTCGCGAGATGCCCGACAGCACGGCAATCGGCACCGCAAATATCAGCGGGCAGGGCGTGGCGACCACCAGCACGGCCAGCACACGTTGCGGGTCGCCACTGGTCCACCAGGCGAGCGCGGCGATCAACAATGTCAGCGGGATGAACGCCAGCGCGTAGCGGTCAGCCAGGCGCACGAAGGGTGCCCGTGACCGGCGCGCCGCCTCGACCAGGCGCACGATGCCGGCATAGGTGCTTTGGGCCGCGGTCTGCGTAGCCATCAGCAGCATCGGCGCGCCAGCGTTGCACACTCCGCTGGCCACCGGATCGCCGCAATGGCGAGTGACGGGTAACGACTCCCCGGTCAGTGCCGCCTCGTCCAGGGTGGCCTGGGGACTCTGCAGCCGCCCATCCACTGGCACGATTTCACCCAGGCGTACCAGCACGGTCTGACCTGGCCTGACCTGATCCACCGCTACCTCGTGCAGCCCGTCGTGTTCCTGGACCCACGCACGTTGCGGCGCTCGGTCGATCAGCGCGCGCAGTTCGCGCTCGGCATGCCGCACGCTGAACGCGTCGAGGGCTCGTCCGGTGGACAGCATCAGCGCGACCACCGCAGCCACCAGCATGTTCTCCAAGGCCAGGGCGGCGGTGATCGACAGCAAGGCAATCAGGTCGATACCCGCCTCACCTCTGGCCAGGCGCCTGAACATTTCTACCGCCAGGACCCCGGCCATGACCAGGCCGCCGGCTCCCCAGACCAGCGCGGCCCAGGCAGGCCGCTGCGCCGCGTAGGCCATGCCGCCAGTCAGCAAGGCCAGCAAGCAGACCACCAACAGTGCAGGGTCAAGCCATCGACGAGGCATGGCAGGCTACTTGCGCCTGGCCTGCTGGCGCAATTGCTGCACCTCGTCCTGAGCCTGGGTTGCCCGTCGTAGCGCCTCGTTGGCGGTCTGCTCGACCAGATCGATGCGGTAACACACTTGATCGGCGCGCAACCGTGCGGTGGCGGCATTGTTCTCCGCCGATTCCAGGCGCGCATCGTACTCCTCGGCGCGCCACGCCGTGCAGCCGGACGCGGTAATTAGCAGCAGGCTTGCCCACCCGCAAAGCACATAACGTCGCATTTCCATACCCTCGTGCATGCCCAAGACACGCTGAGTATCGATTGCGGCGTGCGCCGCAGCCTGACATTTGTCAACCGCGAACGGCCTGTTCACCGGGTTTGACCTTTATCAATCGCGCTGTGGGGCACACGTGTAGAAACAAGTACTCAGGGCACTTCAGCCCCTCCCCTATCCGCTACCGGAGCCGATCATGAACGACCTTGACTTGCGAGACCTTGTGCTCGAAGAGCTGGAATTCAAACCCGATATCAACGCTGCCAGCATCGGTGTGACGGTGCAGGACGGTGTAGTCACCCTCTCCGGGCACGTCAACAGCTACGCCCAGAAAGTCAGTGCCGAGCGCACGGTCAAGGCCATGAAAGGCGTGCGCGGCCTGGCCGAGGAAATAGAGGTACGCCTGAACAAACTCGAAGGTACCGCTGACGACACCATTGCCAGCCGTGCCCTGAACATCATCGCCTGGAGCTCGGACGCCAACGTGGAGGGCATCAAGGTCACCGTGCAGAAAGGGACGGTGACCCTGGAAGGCCAGCTCGATTGGCAATACCAGAAGGAAGTGATCGAACAGGCGGTCTGGCGCCTGTCGGGCGTGGTCGGCGTGCACAACCGCATCACCCTCAAAGCCCGGGCCGACGCGGTCGATATCAAGCGCCACATCGAAGACGCACTCAAGCGCAGCGCCGAGATCCAGGCCGAAGGCATCCGCGTCACGGTCAACGGTAGCGTGGTCAAGCTGGAAGGGAAGGTCCACTTGCTGCGCGAGCGAGAAGTGGTCGAGCGTGCGGCCTGGTCGGTGCCGGGCGTCAGCAAGGTCGAAGATTATCTGTTGATCGCCTAGCGCCGCCGCGCCGAGGAGAGATGGCCATGAACAAGGATCAGCCCTGGAAGCTCTACTTACTGGCAGTCGGCCTGGCGGTGCTCGCAGCCGTGCAGTTCGGCCTGTTCAGCCAGCCGGCCGTGCAAGCCATCCCTTACAGCCAGTTCCTGCAGTTGCTCGATCAGCAGAAGGTCAGCGACCTGCATATCGAGCATGACCGTATCCTCGGCAGGCTGCAGGAGCCGATCGATGGCCATTCGGTGTTCTCCACCGTGCGCGTCGACCCGACACTGAGCGAGCAGTTGGGGCGCTCGGGCGTGGCCTTCACCGGTGTTACCGAAGACAGCACGGTAGCGACCGTGCTGGGCGCATTCATGCCGCTGCTGATGATGCTGGCGCTGTGGTACTTCCTGTTCCACGGGCTGGGGCAGAAACAGGGGTTGGGCGGGTTGATGGGGGTGGGCAAGTCGCGCGCGCGGGTTTATGTCGAACATGACACCCAGGTGACCTTTGCCGATGTGGCCGGTATCGACGACGTCAAGGGCGAGCTGACCGAGATCGTGGCCTTCCTGAAAAACAAGGCGTGGTATGCACGCCTTGGCGCCCATGTACCCAAAGGCACGTTGCTGGTCGGCCCGCCCGGCACCGGCAAGACCCTGGTCGCCAAGGCAATCGCCGGGGAAGCGGCGGTGCCGTTCTTCTCGATCTCCGGCTCGGAGTTCGTGGAGATGTTCGTGGGCGTGGGTGCCGCACGGGTACGTGACCTCTTCGACCAGGCCCGCCAGGCTGCACCTTGCATCATTTTCATCGACGAGCTGGATGCCCTGGGCAAGATGCGCGGCGTCGGCAGCTTTGGCGGCAATGACGAGAAAGAACAAACCCTCAATCAGTTGCTCGCCGAGCTCGACGGTTTCGACCCACGTGAAGGCGTGGTGCTGTTGGCCGCGACCAATCGCCCGGAAGTGCTGGACCCGGCGCTGCTGCGTGCCGGGCGCTTCGACCGGCAGATTCTCATCGACCGGCCCGACCGCAAGGGCCGCCTGGCGATCCTGAAAGTCCACCTGCACAAGATCATCTACAAGAATGACCTGGACTGCGAGCGGATTGCCGAGATTACCCCGGGCCTGACGGGCGCCGACCTGGCCAACCTGGTCAACGAGGCGGCCATCGTCGCGACCCGGCGCTCCAGCCAGTGGGTCGAGTTGCAGGACTTTACCGCTGCAGTCGAGCGCCTGGTGGCAGGTGTCGAGCGCAAGGGCAGCGTGTTGCGCAGCGACGAACGCCAGGTGGTGGCGTACCACGAAATGGGGCATGCCCTGGCCGCCAGCAGCCTGCCGGCAATGGATCCGGTCCACAAGGTGTCGATCATTCCCCGCGCCGCAGGTTCACTGGGTTACACCTTGCAGCGGCCGACCGACGACCGCTTCCTGATCAGCGCGCAGATGCTGCGCGACCGCCTGGTGGTGCTGATGGCCGGGCGCGCCGCCGAGCACCTTGCGTTCGGCCAGGTCTCCACGGGCGCCGCCGACGACCTGGGACGCGCCACCGACATTGCCCGCCAACTGGTGACCCGATTCGGCATGAACCCCGTTTTGGGCCAGGCGGTACTGGAACGGCAACAAGCCGGCTTTCTGAGCGACTCGGTACTGCACCAGGCGCTCAAGGACTACTCCGAGCAGACCGCGCGCGAGATCGACCTGGCCATCCGCAGCTTGCTGGAAGAAGCCTATGGCCGCGCCCGGTCGTTGCTGGAGCAGCGCCGCCACGACCTGGATACAGGCGCGCGCCTGTTGCTGGCGAAGGAGACCATCACCCCCGAGGAGTTCCCCGCGCTGCTGCCGCAAGCCAGGGAGCCTGCCACCTATGTGTTGGTCGATGCCACGAAATGAACCGCCGATCCTGGCCAGGGTACCCACGATGCTCTCTGTCACGCTGATCAACATGCTCGTGGTGATCCTGGTGGTGATCATTCATTACGAATGCCTGCTGCGCCTGAACGACTGGCTCCCTCGGCTCAAGCTCTGGAGCCGTTTTCGCATCGTGGCAGGCGTATTCGGCGCGCTGCTGGCGCACGCTGTGGAGGTGTGGTGCTTTGCCCTGGCCTATTACCTGATGGCCCATGCCCCTGGCTGGGGTACGCTCAGCGGCAATTTCGACGGGAGCTTCCTGGACTGCGTGTATTTCTCCTTCACCACCTATACCACGATAGGCTTCGGCGACATCGCCCCCACCGGCCATCTCAAGTACCTCACCGGCCTGCAGGCCCTGACGGGCCTGGTACTGATCACCTGGACCGCGTCCTTCCTGTTCCTGGAAATGCAGAAGTACTGGAAGGCCAAGTAGCGCTGGGTCAAGCACCTGGGGGGGAAGTCCATCGCCATTGCGCAACTTCAGGCATGTCTTCGCCATGTTCGATGAGGTAGAGCTTGTGCTTCTCCATCATTGCCCAATAGCGGGCGCGGGCCTGCTCGAGCCGAGGCTGCAAGCGTGGCACGCGCTCGAACACATCGAGCAGCAACTGGTAGCGGTCCAGGTTGTTGATGACCGCCATGTCGAACGGCGTGGTGGTTGCGCCCTCTTCGCGAAAGCCCCGCACATGAAAACGTTGCGGATTGGCGCGCTTGTAAATCAGGCGGTGGATCAACGCCGGGTAGCCGTGGAAGGCGAAGATGACCGGTCGATCTTCGGTAAACAGCCCAGTGAAGTCGCTGTCGGACAGCCCGTGAGGGTGCTGTTGTGACAGTTGCAGCGCCATGAGGTCAACGACATTCACCACCCTCACGCGCACATCAGGAGCCTGCTCCTGTAGCAGTGTAACTGCCGCCAGCACCTCCAGTGTCGGCACATCGCCCGCGCAGGCAAGCACCACCTCGGGCATCTCGTCATCGTGGGAGGCCCAGCCCCAACGTCCGATACCTGATTGGCAATGCACGGCGGCCGCTTCGCCATCAAGCCATTGCCACTCCATCTGCTTGCCGGCGACGATCACATTGATGTACCCACGGCTGCGCAGGCAATGCTCAGCCACCGATAACAGGCAATTGGCGTCAGGTGGCAGATAGATCCGCGCAAGATTGGCCTTCTTGTTTGCCAGCAGGTCGAGCAAACCCGGGTCCTGGTGCGAGAAACCATTATGGTCCTGCCGCCAGACATGCGAAGTCAGGAGGATATTCAATGAGGCGATCGGCTTGCGCCACGGTACCTCGGCAGCTGTCTTGAGCCATTTGGCATGTTGGTTGATCATCGAATCGACGATATGGATGAAGGCTTCGTAGCAGGAAAACAGGCCGTGGCGGCCCGTCAGTAGATACCCCTCCAGCCAGCCCTCGCAGATATGCTCACTGAGGATCTCCATGACCCGCCCTTGTGCCGAAAGGTGTACATCATCGCTGGCCTGAGCATCCAGCCAAACCTTGTCGGTCACCTCGAACACTGCATCCAGGCGGTTGGACGCCGTTTCGTCAGGACCGAACAGGCGAAAATTCTGCGACGCCAGGCTGTTCTTCATGACATCGCGCACATAACCGCCCAGCACTCTGGTCGCCTCGGCCCGCACCTGGCCCGGCCCCGGCATCGGCACGCAGTAATCGGCGTAGTGCGGTAAATCCAGTGAGCGCAACAAAAGACCGCCGTTGGCATGCGGGCTCGCGCTCATGCGCCGCCGGCCAGTCGGGGTCAGCGCAGCCAGATCAGGCACCAACGTACCCTGTGCGTCAAAAAGCTCATGGGGACGGTAACTTTCCAGCCATTGTTGCAACTGCATCAGGTGCGACGGTTTGCCAAGGTCCGCCAACGGCAACTGATGGGACCGCCAGGTGCCCTCTACGCGTTGCCCATCTACGTACCTGGGCCCCGTCCACCCTTTTGGGGTACGAAGAATCAGGACCGGCCACAATGGCCTGTCGACCACCTGCGGGTCTTCGGCATGCCGCGCGAGGCGCTGGATCTGACTGATCTTCTCGTAGATGACATCCAGCGTCCTGGCCAAAGCACGATGGACGTCCGTGGGCTCGTCACCCTCGACAAAATAGGGATCATAACCGTAGCCTTACATGAGGCTGGTCAGTTCCTCCTCACTGATCGTCGACAGCACGCTGGGGTTGGCGATCTTGTAACCGTTCAGATGCAAAATGGGCAGCACCGCGCCGTCGCGGGCGGGGTTGAGGAACTTGTTGCAGTGCCAGCTCGCAGCCAGAGGCCCGGTTTCGGCTTCACCATCACCAATGACGCACGCCACGATCAGTTGCGGATTGTCCAGTGCAGCACCATAGGCATGGGCCAGCGAATAGCCCAGTTCGCCCCCTTCGTGAATGGAGCCAGGCACATGGGGACCGACATGGCTGCCAATGCCATAAGGCCAGGAAAACTGCTGAAAGAGCCGGGCCATGCCAAGTGCGTTGCGCTCGACCGATGGGTTGAGCTCGGTGTAGGTACCATCGAGGTACGCCTGAGCGACCAGAGCGGGACCGCCGTGGCCGGGCCCCGTGACGAACAGCACATTGAGGCTGTACTGGCGAATCAACCGGTTCAGATGGGTATAGATCAGATTGAGCCCCGGCGAAGTCCCCCAGTGGCCCAGCAATCGGGGTTTGACATCCGCCAAGGTCAATGGCCTGGTCAACAAGGCATTACCCTGCAGATAGATCTGGCCAACGGTGAGGTAGTTTGCCGCCCGCCAATAGGCGTCCAGGCTTTCGAGTTCTTCAGCACTGGGGAAATCACTCATGCCAGCCTCCTGTCTTGATCGCGCACGGGTGCGCTCAAAGGTCTTCGCCGCGCAGGTCTTCCTCCCGCCGGCTCTGTTGACGGATCAGCAGTGACAGTTCGTGCAGGTGGTCGGACAGAAGCCCCACCAAGTCGTCGGCCGTGGCGATTCCGACCAGCAGGCCGAAGTCATCGACTACCGGAATGCGTCGGATATTGGCGCGCCGCATGTTGAGGATGACATCGAACAAGTCTTCGTTCTGGTTCGCGGTGATCAGAGGCCGAGGCAGCACATCGACCGCCTGCAGGTCTTCCTGATCCGGTGGATTGCGCGCGATGATGCGCAACGCCAGGTCGCGATCGGTGATCAGGCCGATGGGCCGACAACGCTCGCGGTCGACATGTTCGGCCAATACCAGGTCGCCAACATGGTACTGATTCATCATGCGCGCTGCGGCATAGATGGAAATACCGGGTGGTGCAGTGACCACGTCACGGTTGCAGTATTTGCCAATGGACATCATGTTTTACCTCCACAGGCGGAGCCTCCTTGCTCCTCGATGCAGCGAAAATGGGTGAGATCATTTACCGTTCTTGATCGGAATCACCTTTTCCGGATGGATGGCTTCGGCGCGCTTGGGCAGGTGCACCAGCAGCACGCCTTTGCTGAACTGGGCATTGATCTTCTCGGCGTCAACTTCACGGGGCAACTGGAAAACCCGTTCGAAGCTGCCGTAATGGCGCTCGGACAGGTGGTATTCCTTGCGTTTTTCGTCCTTTTCCTCCTGTTTCTCGCCGCGGATCACCAGGTTGCCATTGGCGAGTTTGATCTCGATGTCCTTGTCATCTACGCCAGGCAACTCGGCGCTGATGCGGTACTCCTCGGCCAGCTCGCTGATGTCCATGGCTGGCATACCGTGGGTGAACAAGTCACGCCGCCAGAAGGGTTCGAGATCGAACGGTGTGTGGCTGAACGGCATGCGCATCGGCCGCCGGCCGAAATCTTCGAACAGGCTGTCGATCTGACGGCGCAATTGCTGGAAGGGCCGCCACAGATCCGAAGGTTCGACGCTGGGCGGCGAAGCTTTGGCTGGCTGGGTGGCGACCGGGGTAACAGGCACTTTCTTGGCAACTTCTGACATGGCGACCTCCTCGAAATGAGTAATGCCTCCCAGGGAGACGCCTCGAGCATGCGCCGTGGGGCTGCCCCCCGTTTGACCTTTATCAAGAGCGTGGCGCCCCTTCCGCCCGCCGGTTTGATCCTGGTCAACATGCCGCATTGACCACGGCCTAGGCAGATATCAGCAAGACATAATTACAGTCCGAGGCAGCCATGAACCAAGAGGGCGGTGCCAGCGTCCGCTTGCTGCAAACGTTGCCGGGGCCGGGCATCCAGCAATTCGTGCGCCTGGCCCTGTGCCGCCAGCCGTGCAGCGAGGCAATGGCAGGCCAGTACTGCATGCTCGGCCGTGGTAGCGAGTGCTGGCCATGCAGCTACGTACCCCTGCCTGGCGTCGCTGGGCAATTTATCGTCAGCATTCAGAGTGCGCAGCCATTAGGTCGACAGGGGGAACTGTTCGACTATTCCGGGCCGCTTGGCAGCGCCTGGCCGCTGCCCCTGCAAAGTACAAGGCTGTTAGCCATCAGTCGCGCCGATGGCCTGCTGCCCTTGCTGGGCGCGCTGGATGAGATTCGCTGCTGGCTGCCTTGGGTGCAATTGCAGCTGTCACATGAGGGCATTGCCGCCGAACTCCTGCCAGACGATTGTCAAACCTGGCTGTCGGCGCTGTCGCCACTGCCGCGTGATATCAGCAGTGGCTGGTGGCAAACCAGACGCTTGCTGACCACCTTTCACCCGGACACGGTCTACTGCTGCGCACCGCCACAGGTAGCGCGCCAGCTGGCTCAGCTGTGCTGGCAAACCGGCGTAGCCCCGCAGCGCATCTGGATACGCACAGATCATGTACCACGCACACTCTGCGTTAGGCCACCACTCGAACGCTGGCCTGTGCAACGCTATGACCGATTGCTTGCTGCACTCAAGTGGGCTCCTCTAGGTGGGTCAGGTTGACCAAGCCTTGCATGTCGATGAGCCTGACCTCACGCCCGACGCATTGCAGGAAACCTGAATGGACGAAACGGCCGAACAGGCGGCTGATCGTTTCCTGCGTGAGGTCCAGGTAGTTGGCGATATCAGCTCGGGACATCGGCAGCTTGAACATATCAGCCCACAGCCCCCGCGCCTGGTAACGCGCCGACATGCCTAGGAGGAAGATCGCCAGCCGCTGCTCGGCACGCCCGTGGCAGCATCGCAGGTGCTCGTCCTTGCCCTGGATCCCCAGGCTGAGCATATGCAACAACTGATACCGAAGCCCCGGAATCTGCCCGGACAGGTCCACCAGCTGGTCCAGCCGGATGGAGCAGACCAGCGAGATTTCCAGGGCAATGGCAAAGCTTCGGTAATGGCTGGCACCAATGGCGTCCAGCCCCAGCATTTCCCCTGGCAGGAGGAAGCCGGTCACCCGTTCGGTGCCGTCGGCATCGAGCAGGAAATTCTTGATCGCCCCGGAGCGCAAGGCGAACACGTGCTCCATGGGCTCATTGGCCTTGAACAGGTATTCACCCCGCTTCAACGGCCGGTTACGGCGGACAATCCGCTCCAGCTTGTCCACTTCGTCGGCACTGAGGCTGGCGGGCAAACAGAGCCGGCTCAACGAGCACGCAAGGCACTTCACATGGGGCCTTGCCCCCATTTCTGCAGAGCCTGACATGACGATGCCTCCGCTTTTTTGCAGGCGGGCATCTATTTAAGTTAGCGGCCTCACAAAACGTTAGCGGTCTGTCCGACCAAGGGTTGGATGCCACCCGAGGCAACTTGATGAAGATCAAGCCACGCCTTGCCCGCGCCCGCATGCTCAAGCGTCGAAAACTTCGTTGAATCCCGACTGTTTACCGGGGCGCTATCCGCTAAAAGGTGAAAGATCATGCAAATCAAGAGATTGCTCGTAATTGCAGTGGACGAAGATTGGTACGATCCGGCTATCGAACAAGCGGTGGAGCTGGCGATGGCAATCGGCGCCTCTGTGACCCTTGCCATCCAGCCAGCGCCCGCTGGGCAGGCCAGGCACGTCGATACCCTGAGCCGACAGAAAAGCCTGACCAAGGTCTTGCTCGACAGTGGCATCCAACTGGAGTCCGAGGTCAGGCGAATCAAGCCCACGGCCGCAGCATTGGTCAAACTGGCAAGGGCATGCGACGCCGACCTGATGATCCTGCAGGCTCAAGCCGACGGGCGCGTCAGTTTCGGCCTCGAACTGATGCGGCTTGCGCCCTGCCCCGTGTTGTTCGCACGGGAACGTTCAGAGTCAATTCAAGCCAAGCTGTTCGTAGCAGCGCCCGCCAGCTGCGAAGACCTGGACGACGGGGACGCGAATGCCGCAGTCGTCGAAGCCGCGAGGCTCATAACCCACGCGCGCAAGGCGAAGATGCATCTCTTCTGCGTTTATGACCAGGCCGCCCTCCTGCGTCACAGCGAGCACTACAGCCTGGCGGAAATCCCCTCGTATGAATCCCTCGCAAGCGCATTCAAACGCTTCGTCGCGCAACTGGGTATCCCTGACGCCCATCACCAGTTGATCGTCGGATCATGCGCGCACACCCTCTGCGCATACGCCAATCGCTGTGGCTACGACACTGTGGTGATCACCAGCCCTCACCGCGCCTGGCAGTTTGCGACCCTGGAATACCTATTAAGCAGCCTGAAATGCAGCTTGCTCGTGGTCCCCGTCAAGGCACGCCAGCAGCAGTTGGCTATCCCTGAATCGGAGGAGCTTCTTCAATCGGTTTGACAGTTCATCAGTGAAGCATTTGACAACTGTCAAGTCAGCGCAGCGCCCACTGTCGACACTGAACTTCCTTGTTCATTCAACATAGAGGACATTGCCATGGCGCCCGCCGAAACTTCCCGTCTGCACACAACGCCTTCGTTCCCCAAACCTTCGGGTGAATACTGGATCGAAGCCCTTGAAAACGGCGTTCACGTGTTGATCAGGCCCTTGCAAGCCCAGGACCGAGCACGCGAAAAAGCCTTCATCGAACGGCTGTCACCCGAATCGCGGCATTTCCGCTTCCTGTGCCAGTTCAGGGAGCCCGGTGAGGCAATGCTCGACCAGCTGATGAAGGTCGACCAGGATCGCCAGGCGGCCTATGTCGCTCTCGCCCACGTGGATGGCGAATTGCAGGAAGTGGGCATTTCCCGCTACGCCACCGCTAGCGGCAAGGATGAGTGCGAATGCGCCGTTACCGTCATGGACAGCTGGCAGCACCATGGTTTGGGCCGCCTGCTGCTCAAGCACCTGATCGATCATGCCCGAGCCAAGGGGTTGCGGCAGATGTATTCGGTCGATGCGGCAGCCAACCAGGCGATGCGCGACCTGGCCAAGGCGGCGGGGTTCACCACCGCCGCTGACCCGGATGACCCCAGCCAAGTCATTCACCGGCTTTCCCTGATCTGACCCCGGGCCGCCGCACCCTGACGGGTCAAGGCGCGGCGGACCGACTACGGAAGCATCCCCATGAACGGCCCTTCGAAGAAATTGATGGAAAAACTCTACGGCAAGCAGTATCAGGTCGACACCGGCGATATTGCCCCGGTGCTTCATCAGTACGCCGAACCTTTGCCGGACCTGGATACGCCGGCATTCGCAGCGCTGTTCGACCGCTACGCTGACGCGCGCGTCATCCTGCTGGGCGAGGCAAGCCACGGCAGCAGCGAATTCTATCGCGCCCGAGCGGCGATCACCCGGCGCCTGATCGAACAGCATGGCTTCAATATCGTCGCCGTCGAGGCCGACTGGCCGGATGCTGGGCATGTCGATCAGTACGTCCGAGGCTTGGCGCACTCGGCGTGGAAACGCCATTTTTTCAGCCGTTTTCCGACCTGGATGTGGCGCAATAGCGAAGTCAAAGCCTTCGCCCAATGGCTGCACGGGCACAACCGCAGGCTGCCCACCGACCATCGCGTGGAATTCCGCGGCCTGGATGTCTACAGCCTGCGCAATTCCATCCATGAAGTCCTGGCGTATCTGGACCGGGTCGATCCGCATCTGGCCCATGAAGCCCGTCGCCGCTACGGTTGCCTGACGCCTTGGCAGGACGACCCCGCGCTGTACGGGCACTTTGTCGAGCGCGGTGGCGTCATGCCCTGCGAGCAACCGGTGATCCAGCAGTTGAATGTCATGCTCGCGGAGCAATTGTCAGGGCTTATCCGCAATGATGAAGCCTTCTTCAACGCCACACAGAACGCACGTGTAATCATCGCCGCAGAGCAGTACTACCGCGCCATTTACCGAGGTTCGACGGCTTCCTGGAACCTGCGCGACCGGCACATGTTCGATACCTTGCGCGCGCTGCTGGAACACCGTGGTCCCCACGCCAAGGCGGTAGTCTGGGCACACAACTCCCATATCGGCAACGCTGGCGCCACGGAAATGGGCTGGAAAGGCCAGTTCAACATCGGCCAGCTTTGCCGCAGCGCTTTCGGGCACGACGCAGTGCTGATCGGCATGGCCACCGACCGCGGCCAGGTGGCCGCCGCCGATGACTGGGACGGCGACATGCAGATCAAGGAAATCCGTCCTTCGCGCAGCGACAGCTGGGAGCACCAGTTCCGCCTCGCAGGCGTGCCAGCTTGCCTGAGCGACTGGCGCGACCCACAGCGCAAGGAGTTGCGCCATGTGTTGTCCACGGTGCTACTCGAACGCGCCATCGGCGTCATCTATCGCCCCGAGAGCGAACGGCTCAGCCACTACTTCGAGGCGGTGCTGGCCGAGCAGTTCGATGCGCTGCTGTGGTTCGAGCAGACCCAGCCGGTCACTGCCCTGGCCTTGCCGAAACAACAGCATCTTGAGCCTGAAGACGAAACCTATCCATTTGGTGTATGAGCCTCGGCGAAGCCCCATCACTGCAGGTATTTCACAAACCAGTCACCGGCAAGCGCAGCGGCCTTTGCCAAGGTACCCGGTTCTTCGAAAAGATGCGTAGCACCTGGCACCACTTCAAGATGCCGCTCACAGCCAAGCAAGCGATCCACCTGACGATTGAGCTCAAGCACAAGGGCATCCCGGCTACCTACGATGTGCAACGTTGGCGCCTGTACACGGTCGAGCATCGGTCCCGCCAGGTCTGTTCTGCCACCTCTGCTCACCACCGCCGCCACCCGCTCGGGACGCTGCGCAGCCGCCCACAGGGCCGCAGCGGCCCCCGTGCTGGCACCGAACAAGCCAATGCGCAATGTGCCCAACTGCGGATCGCTTGCAACCCAATCGATGACATCGATCAAGCGCTTGGCCAGCAAGGCGATATCAAAACGCAACTCTCCGGTCTCGTTATCCAGTCGCTGCTCAGCCTCGGTCAGCAGGTCGAAAAGGAGTGATCCCAGGCCACGTGCCGCGAGAACGTCCGCAACGTATTGATTGCGGGCGCTCAAACGCCCGCTGCCACTGCCATGGGCGAAGATGACCAAGGCACGGGCATTGGCCGGCTCGCGTACGTCCGCCAGAAGCTCGACGCCTGCCAGCTTCATCGTCTGCGTGCGAACTTCAACCCTGTGCTCAGTCATGGGGTGCATTCCGGTAAAGTGCTTGCTGATCGGCTTGCCCCATGAGCGTCATGACTTCTTCGTCTGAAGTTTGCGGAAAATCCTGATACCAATAGCCAACCGACACCATCCGCTCAGGCACCAGCGGGCACACCAGTTCATCCACTTCATCGTACAAGGCTTCAAGCGTTTCTGGCGGTGCGACCGGCACGGCCACCACGATCCGCGCCGGTGACTGGGCTCGCGCAGCCTGGATAGCCGCCCTCATCGTGGCGCCGGTCGCCAAGCCATCATCGATGAGAATCACTACCTGATTCTTGAGCTGCAGGGCTGGCCGCCCTCCCCGGTAGGCCCGTTCGCGCCGCGCCAGCTCCTCAGTTTCCCTGGCAACCACGGCGTCGAACAACGCCGGTTCTACCGGATAGGCCCGCAGCATGTCGTCATTGAGGACACTGGCTCCGCCGCTGGCTATCGCACCCATGGCAAACTCGGGGTGAAACGGCATGCCGAGCTTGCGCACCACCAACAGGTCCAGGCGCACGTTGAGGGCGGTCGCGACTTCGTAGGCCACCGGAACGCCACCCCGCGGCAGTGCGAGCACGATCACGTCGGGCCTGCCGGCGTAGCGGGTCAGTGGCTCGACCAGGCTTCGTCCAGCCTGGGTACGGTCGGCGAACAAGGTTGGCAAGGCAAGATCATGGGACATGGGAACACCTCCCGCGCCGCGGTGGGCGCCTGTCATTGCAGCATCCGATGGGGCTCTGATCGCTTCAAGGTGTAACTGCACGCCCCTCCTCGGGCAACAGGTCGAACTGCGCGAGGCAACGCTGCTCATCAGCGGGCGTCAGCGCCTTCAGGCCGCTGACTTCCTGCATGGGCGTTTCGAACAGGGCCAGGCGAAGCACCCCATTGCGCTGCAGAAAGGTCTGAGCCAGGCAGGTGCATACGGGTTTGCCAACCAGCGCAGCGAGCTTGTCATCCTCAGGTACATCGACCTGGGCCTGCAGGTTGGCCGTGCAGTTTTCCACGATCTGCGCCACGGAGCGCCCCGCCAGCCACACAGTGCCAGCACCCAGCAGGACCAGCAGCAGCAACACACTCATCAACCTGTTCGATTCCCGGGTGATTGAACGGAGCAACGCCAACCTGGCCTGCCAACCCGTCTCCTGTCCATTGAAAATGGCCTTGCCGACCGTGCGTTTGACGCCCCGCTGCACCGCCCACCCCAGCGCGACACTCAACGCCAGCAGGCTCAGCAACACCGCCGGGTCGCGCATGGGCATGCGCCAGCTCGGGCTCAATGCGCGGTAGACGGAAGCGGCGACGAGCAAAGCGACGATGGCCACGATCCAACCCAGGCTGCCCCTGGGCCTGTGCATCCAAGCCCGCAGTTTCGCCCTTGCTTGCGTACTCATGATTCACCTCCCGCGCCCGGCTAGCGCACCGGGTCGATGGCGACGGTTTCCTGATACTCCGGCACGCAAACCTGCCAGCCGAGTTCGAGGCTGATGCGCCGTCGCAACGTGTCGGCGGCGTGCGGCTCGCCGTGAATGACATAGGTCTGCCGGGGTGGCCGGGTAAAACCTCGCAACCACTCCATGATTTCGTCGGCGTCGGCGTGCGCGGAGAGGTTCTCCATGGCATGCACCTGCGCCCTTATCGGCACGTCTTCACCCTGCAGGCGCACGCTGCGGGCACCGGCGACGATATCGGCACCCCGCGTGCCGCCGGCCTGAAAGCCGGAGAACAGGATGCTGTTGCGTGGGTTGGGGGCCAGCGTCTTGAGGTGGTGCAGTACCCGGCCACCGGTGGCCATGCCACTGGCGGCAATGATCACCGCCGGTTCGCGCAGCTGGTCCAGGTGCCTGGACTCATCGACTGTTCGCACGATATGCGTGCCTTGGCACATCGCCGCGCACTCGGCGGCCGACAGCCGATGTTCGCTGCGGTACTGCTGGTAGAGGGCGGTGGCGTCGGTGGCCATCGGGCTGTTCAGGTAGACCGGGATATCCGGTATCAACCGGTCGCGCTTGAGCGTGTACAGGTAGTACATCAACAGCTGGGCGCGGCCGACGGCGAACGATGGCACCAGGGTGATGCCATGGCGCAGCAGTGTTTCATTGATGACCTTTGCCAGGTATTGCGCGGTTGATTCGTCAGGGTGCTGGCGATCACCGTAAGTCGACTCGATCAACAGCACGTCCGCCGTCCTGACCAGTTCCGGCGCACGCATGATCGGGTCCTGAGGGCGGCCCAGGTCACCCGAGAACAGCACGGTCTGGCCTTCGGCAGTGATCTGCACCGTCGCCGCACCGAGAATATGCCCAGCGGTACGCATCAGCAGCTCCATGCCGTCGGCAATCGGCAACGGGTGATGCAGCTCCACAGGCTGCAACAGGGCCAAGGCCCGTTTCGCGTCCTGCTCGGTGTAGAGCGGGCGCGCTGGCGTGTGCTTGGAGTAACCGTGGCGGTTGGCATGCTCAGCCTGCTCCTCCTGCAAGCGCGCACTGTCCAACAGCAAGATCTCTGCCAGGGCACAGGTAGCGGGGGTGGCGTAGATCGGCCCGCTGTAGCCCTCCCGCGCCAGCACCGGAAGATAACCGCTATGGTCGAGATGAGCGTGGGTCAGCACCACCGCATCGAGAGCGCGCAAGGCCGGTGGCAGCGGCTCCCAGTTACGCAGGCGCAGTTGTTTGAAGCCCTGGAACAGCCCGCAGTCGACCAGCACCCGCGTGCTGTCGTGGGTCAGCAGGAATTTGCTACCGGTCACGGTCCCCGTGCCGCCAAGAAAGGTCAGTTGCATGGCTCAAGGCTCCCATTGCTCGGCTACGTCAGGGTGCACGGCGAGGACGCTGCAGGGTGGGTGGCTGATGATCCGTTCGGTGGTATCGCCCAGCAGCTTGTCCAGCCCTTTGGGCTGCACGACACCCATCACGAGCGCATCGATATCCAGTGCGGCCACCTGTTCGCGGATCACCTGCACCGGGCCGCCTTCCATGAAGTGCCTGCGCTCCGGCGCGACGCCCTCGGCGTCGGCCAAGGCGTCGAATGGCTCCTGAAGCGCTTCGCGCATCTCGTCGATCCAGGCCTGGGTCACATTCATGTCCGCGGCAAACACGCCGGCCAGGTTGTAGGCCGATAGCAGGTGTAACGGCGCATCACACTGCAGGGCCAGTGACTGGGCGGCGCGGATGAGCCCACGGTTGAAGTGCTCCTGCACAGCAGGTGTTTCGCTGAACGCCGTGTCCACGGCAACCAGGACGCGTCGGGTCAGCGTGAAGGAGGATTTCGGCACAAACTGGATGATGCCTTTGAATCCCCGCATCAAGGCGCAGTCCAGCGGCGTACTGAACAGCCGCGCCAGGGCCGAGGCGGTTTCGCTGTCCTTGATGACCATGTCGGGCTGCAGTTCGCTGATGTAGTCGATGGCCATGCTGCGGATATCGTCTGCATTCAGGGTGTCGACCGTCAGCGTGATGCCACTGCCGCGATGCCGCTCGACCAAAGCGGCCAGCGTTGCCCGATAGTGTTCGTACTGACGCTTGATGTCGGCTTCATTGAGGCGCTCCTCGCGCAGCAGGTGCTCCTCGCTCGGTTCGAACAGCCCCAGCACATGTACGCTGGCGCCGCTGACATGTGCCAGGGCCAGGGCCCTGCGCAGCGCCGCTGAATGCGCATCGACCTCGGTGAGCAGCACCAGCAGTTGTCGGTATTGACCCATGATGAACCTCCGGGCTTGCGCGACTGGGGGGATATGCAGGCGATGTTCCGCGCACAGCCTCGCTGGCGTTTGATGCAGATCAGAAAACTGCCATTGGCCCTGAACTTGACCATTGTCAGAACCGAACCGGTTGGCCACGTTACAACGACTGCACCAGGCACAGATCAATCCAGGTCACCGGGAGGCAGCATGAATGGGCAGCAAACTGAACAGGCGCAAGCCTGTGAGCACTGGGTCGAAACGCTTGACGACGGTTCAGCGGTGCTGATCCGCCCGCTGCGCGAGGAAGACCACGAACGGGACAAGCGCTTTCTGAGCACGATCGCCTACGAGGCCAGGCGCTTTCGCTTCATCGCCGGGCTCAGCGGCGCAATGCCCAGCCTCGACCCGCGGTGGATGCCGGTCGATCAGCACCAGCGCATGGCCTATGTCGCACTCGCCCACGTGGACGGTAAATTGCAACAGGTGGGCGTCAGCCGCTACGCCAGCATAGCGGGCAGCCTGAGCTGCGAATTTGCGGTGGCGGTCAGCGAAGACTGGCAGCGCAAAGGCCTGGGCAAACGCCTGTTGCAGCACCTGATCGAGGCGGCACGGCGCAATGGCTACCAGTGCATGGTCTCCCGGGACCTGGCAAACAACTACGCCATGCACCGGCTGACCAAGGCCCTAGGCTTCACCTCGCGCTACCTGGGCGGCGACGTCAGTGAAATTGTCCATGAGCTGGATCTCAGTGCCTGAACGACAAGGCCCTGACGGGCCTTGTGCGTTTACCCCTGGAAATGCTCGGGCGAAATTACCAGCACACTGTTGGACAACCGGTGCATGACCCGCTCCGCAGTGCTGCCAATGAACCAGCCGATACCATGGTGGTGATAACTGCCCATCACCAGCACGTCGATGTCATGGCTGTCCATGAACAATCCCAGGACCTTGGCCGGGTCGCCCATGTGCATGTGGCGGTGCTCGCTGGCGATACCATTGCGCTCGGCCAGCGCCTGGAAGGCCTCACTCTGGGCTTCGTGAAGGGTCTGGGCGAGGTTGGAGTCGAACACGAACGAATGCTCACGGCTGCCCCCGGCGTCAAGGTACATCGAACCCAGGTCGTAGACGTAGAGCAAGTCGATCTGAGCGTTGCACTGCAAGGCCAGTTTCAGTGCTTCACTGATGATCTGGTCATTGAAGCCTTCATACTGGTCCTCGGGCCTGGACAGGTCGACGGCCGCCAGTATCTTGCGGGGCAAGGCGTGGCTGGCTTTGTGCACCAGGTGCAACGGTATGCGCGTATCGCGCAACAGCTGGATATCCAGCGATGTGAACATGGCACGCATCCACCAGGGCTCGTGCTCGAACTCCTTGATCAGCATGGCGAAGGGTTGCTCGCGCAAATGCACCAGGATCTCGTTGAGCGGATGCAGCACCCAAACGACTTCGGTGGTGACCGTGACACCAGTGCGCCGCATCGGTTGCGCCTGGCTTTCCAGCCACTCGCGGTGCTGCCGCACATAGCCATCGCGCATCACCGCCAGGGCCTGGTCATTGACCAGGCCCGCCGTGGCCAGCCCCTCGACGTAGTCGAAAGCGACGATGTGCAAGGCCATGCCCTTGGCCTTGGCCAATGCTGCAGCGCGGTCATAGACCGGAGTTCGGCGCATCAGGGGCGATGCGATCATCAAGAGTCTTTGCGGGTTGTCCATGGCACACCTCTGCGGTTGGGAAGCGTGTATCGATCATCTGTCCCCGGCTCAGACGCGGCTTGATGTTTGTCAACTCACGCAGCGTGCGGACGATCGGTGATTCGAACCGCGCGAGAATTTGATGCGGATCAAGGATTGCTGGCAGATCCGGCGCACGCTGAGCCTATATCAAGAACCATCACGCAGTGCCTCGGGAGACGTGCCATGGCGCTCATGAAAGCGGCAGTTTTCGTTGAGAAGAACCGAATCGTGCTGGAAGACAAGCCCATCCCGGATATCGGCCCACTGGATGCACTGGTGAGAATCACCACCACAACGATCTGCGGCACCGATGTGCACATCCTGCGTGGCGAATATCCGGTGGCCAGGGGCCTGACCGTAGGCCACGAGCCGGTAGGCGTGATCGAGAAGCTCGGCTCGCAGGTTCAGGGCTTTCAGGAAGGCCAGCGGGTCATCGCCGGCGCCATCACCCCCAGCGGCCACAGCTATGCCTGCCTGTGTGGCTGCGCCTCCCAGGACGGCGCGGGCACCGTGCATGGTTTCAAGGCCATCGGCGGCTGGAAGTTCGGCAACCTTATCGATGGCTGCCAAGCCGAATACGTTCGCGTGCCGGACGCCATGGTCAACCTCTCCCCTATTCCCGACCGGCTCAGCGACGAGCAGGTACTGATGTGCCCGGACATCATGTCTACCGGTTTTTCCGGTGCCGAGCGCGGTGGCGTCAGCGTCGGCGACAGCGTGGCCGTGTTCGCCCTCGGCCCGATCGGCCTGTGCGCAGTCGCAGGGGCCAGACTGCTGGGCGCAACCACCATCATCGGTGTCGACACGGTCGCCGCGCGCATCAGCGTCGCACGTCAGTTGGGTGCCGACCACGTCATCGACTTTCAGCAAGGCAACGTGGTGGAGCAGATCATGGCGCTCACCGATGGCCGTGGCGTGGATGTCGCCATCGAAGCATTGGGCACTCAAGGCACCTTTGAATCGGCGCTGCGGGTGCTGCGCCCGGGCGGCACCTTGTCGAGCCTGGGCGTCTACAGCGCCGACCTCAGCATTCCCTTGGGCCCATTCGCCGCAGGTTTGGGCGACTACCGCATCGTGACGACCCTGTGCCCAGGCGGCAAAGAGCGCATGCGCCGGCTGATGGCGGTGGTCGCCAGTGGCCGCGTCGACGTTTCGCCACTGGTCACGCACCGTTTCCACCTCGATGACATCGAGGCCGCCTATGAACTGTTCGCCCACCAGCGCGACGGCGTAATGAAAGTGGCAATCACGCCCTGAGCAACGCCCCGCTGTCGGCAGGGACGCCTTCGTTTTGCACGGTCACGCAGTTGTCTTGCTCATGCAGGCTTTGGAGGCTCCAATGAACGTCTACGTCGAAAACAACATCGAACACAACCGCTGGTGGGTACGCCTGGATGACTGCCGGGTAAGCTTCACCTCGTCCGCTGAGGCCGAACAATTTGTCGAGCGATTGCTTGCCCGCCTCAACGCCCCCCACTCGTTCGACAAGCTGGCCAATTGCCCCCCCCGTAGCGGGTCGGCCGAAAGTCGATGCGCGAAGGAGGCCTGACGATGTCCGGGCAACTGAAGGTCATGCTGCTCGATCACTCCGATGCATTGCAGGCGGCAACCCCGATTCACCTGAGACCGCTGGCGACCCTGTGCAGGGATTGCCGCGTCAGCGGCCTGTGCCTGCCCACCGGCTTGCCCCTTCACGACAACAGCTGCCTGGGCGCCCTGATAGGTCCACGCATGCGTATTCGCAAAGGCGCCGCGCTGTTCAATGCCAATGACCCACTCACCACGCTCTATGCGGTGCGCTGCGGCAGCTTCAAGACCAGCCTCAACACCGTCGAAGGCCAGGGCGTGGTGATCAATTTCTGGATGCCGGGTGACGTGCTCGGCCTCGATGCCATTGCCACCGAGCACCATGTCTGCGACGCCATTGCCCTGGAAGACAGCGAAGTCTGCCCGGTGCCCTACCGCCGTCTGCAAACCCTGGCACGCGACTTTCCGGTTCTGCAGCAAAGCCTGAATCGCTTGATGAGCCGGGAGATCGTACGTGAACACGAGCGCGTGCTGATGCTGTGTAACCTCACCGCCGAGCAACGCCTGGCCAGCTTCCTGGTGGGGCTGTCCAGGCGCTTCGTCAGCCGCGGTTACTCTGCCCATGGCTTCGTGTTGCGCATGTCCCGTGAAGACATGGCCTCGTACCTGGGCCTGCGCCTGGAAACCGTTTGCCGTTCCGTCGCTCGCCTACGCGCACTGCGCATCGTCAGCCTTCACGGCAGGCTGGTCGAGATACTCGACATGCCTGCGCTGATGGCGCTCGAACAAGGCGTCAGTGACGGCGTACACAAGGACAACCCGAAGGCACCATGCTCGACACCGTGAATGTAGGCCATGGCGCCGTGGCCCTGGGCATCGGCATGCTGGTCGGGCTTGAGCGTGAACGCAAGAAAGGCCGAAACGAAGACCACGCAGCCGCCGGGCTCAGAACCTTTGCCATCACCGCCCTGCTGGGCTATGTCAGCATGTTGCTGGCGGGCGCGATGCTGGTCGGGGTGGCGAGCCTGGGCCTGGTGCTGATGCTTTGTATGCATTACCGCAAACATGCCGAGAAGGATCCAGAAGTCACCAGCGAGATCGCTCTGCTGCTAGTGCTGACGCTGGGCGCGCTGAGCCTCGATCAACCCGAACTCGCCACGGCAGCAGGCGTTGTACTGACTTTACTGTTAGCGCTGCGCCGTCAGCTGCATCATTTCGTGCTGCAGCAACTGAGCGAGCAGGAGCTGCGCGACGGCCTGATGTTACTGACGGTGGCACTAGTGGTGCTGCCGTTGACACCGGATCGCTTCGTCGGGCCCTACCAGGTACTCAACCCACGCACGATCTGCACACTGGTGGTCTTGCTGATGACCGTCGGCGCCTTGGGCCATATCGCCCTAAGGTTGCTGGGCCCCAGGTATGGCCTGCCCTTGAGCGCAATCGCATCGGGCTTTGCCTCCGGCTCGGCGACCATTGCGTTGCTGGCCCACCAGGCCAGGCAGCAAGGGACGGCAATCAGGCCTTATGCCGCTGCGGCCGTACTGTCCAACCTCGCAAGCATCAGCCAGTTCGCCCTGGTACTGGGTGTCGTCGACAGGCGCCTACTGAGCCCGTTCATGGTATCGATCGGGCTTGGCGTACTAGTTACCCTGACGTATGGGCTATTGCTGCTGGCCCCTTGGCGCACAGCCTCGGGCAATGCAACAGCGCATCAAAGCGAGGGAGCCTTCAGCCTCTGGACGGCCCTGATCATCACCCTTGCCCTGACCGGCATCGCACTGTTCTCGGCCTTTCTCCTGCAGCATCTGGGCCACAATGGTGTGAGCATCGCTGCCTTCGTCAGCGGGCTGGGGGATGCCCACGCGGCCACGGCTTCGGTGGCCGCGCTAGTGGTAGCCGGCCGGCTTGGGCTGGGCGATCTTGTCATTCCGGGCATGATGGCGTTGACGGCAAACACGCTAACCAAATGCGTGCTGGCGTTCAGCAATGGCGGCTACGGTTTTGCGCGATACCTCGTTCCGGCGCAGTTCGTGATTCTCAGTGCGATGTGGTTGGGATTGCTCGCATAAGATGTACAGGATGGCCAAGGCTTCAATTGGTTGACTGAACGTCTGCAATGCATCGAGAGTAGACATTCGCAGGATGGTCGCTGACCACCTCTGGATACTGCCCAAGCAACAAAAAAGATAGGACACCCGGTGGATGCCCCCAACCAGCCCTAGTGATTGTGGGCTCTTTTTGTCGGGTGAAGAAACGCTCGTACTCTTCAGAGATCTGAGACCGTTGAGCAGAAAAATCCACGGACGCTCATTGAAAGCCAGCGCCCAAAGTATGGGCTATGGTATGGGCTGAAAGCGACCATGCACAAAAAAGCCCTGAAAAATCAGGGCTTTATTGATAAATGGTGGCGGAAGCGTAGAGATTCGAACTCTAGGATAGTTGCCCATCGACGGTTTTCAAGACCGTGGTATAAGCGCCCAATCCATGCGGCATCAGGGGCAAATTCGATTCCAAAACAAAGACGAAACGGCACGGCTACAGGCCGCATACTGCAAGGGTCGCTATTTCAGTTTTGGAATCGATTTTCGCTTAGAAACTAGCTGATAAATCGCTATCCTCCAGGTTCCTCCTCACCTTGAAGGAATAGAAAATTGGACGTGAAGGCGCTTCAGATGCTTCTGCTACCGTGGCTTCGGGTCGAGACCTGGCACACACGTCACCCGAAAGATGACGAGCGCTTCCATAAGGCGCTCCATGAGGTGTTTGCGCAGCTTGGCTACTCGATCGCATATGAGCAGTTTTACGATGCCATTCGAGCCGTAATCGTCGAATTGACGCCAGGCCATGAGCTTTTCAGAGACAGGGACATCGAGCACTTCGCCCGGCGCGCAGAAGTGGTCGGCTCGTACCTGTATGACGTGCGCAACTGTCAGTAATGCAGCAGTAGCGTGATAATCTAGCATCAGGCCGCGCCGCAAGCGGCCTGTGCATCGAGCCTGTCTAAAACCGTTCGGCTAGTTTCGGCGACTTTCGCCCAGTAAAACCGGGAAGCTTTCGAGCGGTTTTAGACAGCAAAACCACCCTCCTCCGGCGTTCTGCCGACACCCCCCCTTTCCTGAAATAACACCATCTCGTCGCCCCGGGCTTGGCCGGTAGCGCTTGGCAATATACTGTATGCAAATACAGCATTCGTATAGGTGCCCCATGGACATCGACACAACCGGATTCGAGCACGGCATGCCGACTCAAGTCGAAATGCTCGAGCAGCAATCCCACCTCCTGATGGCCGAGAATGACGACCTAAGGGCACAGCTCGCCCAGGCACAGGCCAACATCACCAAGCTGGTCGATATCAATCAGGGGCTCAATTCACAGGTGGCCGCCGAGTCGCTGCGGGCTAACGGCACCCACGTTCGCCTGGTTCAAATCGGCAACCGCCTGCGCTGCAGCCATGGGATCGACATCACCCACTGGTTTACCGACTGACCTGAGCAGGCGGCGTCAGGGCGTCATACTCGCGCTCGCACTGCCGGCCGGCAGCCCTTGCCCGGTCAAGAGCTGCCGCCAGCTCTCCCGCTCGTTCGTCAGCCCGTGCGAGCAGGTCGGAGAGCACCATGGCGGCGCGGGTGGCTGTCTGGCCTCTGGCGACAGCGGCGGTATCCGTGCCGGTGCAACTGACGGTGGCGGCGAGCTTGCCGGCTTCGTCGCGCAACCGCTGACCAGCAGCATCGGCGTCAGCAGCGCCAGCATCAGCAATCGTTCTTTCTTCCTGTGCATGGGCTCTCGCCTCCTCCTGCGCCTCGGCGCGTCGTTGTTCTTCCTGCCGGGCGCCGCGCTCGCCGATCACCTCTGCCAGCCGGTCACCACTGTCACGTTGCGCTGACGCTTGGCCGGCAACCGCGCGCTCCACCGACCGGCCATGCTGGTAGGCGCCCCAGTAGGACGCCACCAAAAGGACCAAGGCTGCGGCCTTGACCCAGCCGTTCACGCCGCCATCTCCCCGCCGCAGGCGCTGAACATCGCCAGAAGCTGATCCTGTGGCTTGGCCTCAGCCGCCCGCTCCGCCTCGTAGATGCCCAGCAGCGCGGCCAGCTTGTGCTCGCGTTGGCCATAGCCGGCACCGGGCAGACTGGCCCAGATCGGCGCGGCATTGGCGATCGCTTCGGCAATCCGGCCGGCCTTGATGAGAGGCAGTGCGCCGCACTCCGTCAGCAACTTGACTGCAGCCAAGTCCTGGGCCTCGGGAATGAAACGCCCCTTGAACCCGTAGTTCTTCACGATGGCGTCCCAAGTGCCGGCGAGGAATTGGTACCGGCCGGCAGCGGAGCTGTAGATGCTGTACTTCGGCAGCCACACCATCACCTTCGGGTGCTTCCCGTAGTCGCTGAACAGCTTGCCGCCCACCAGGACGTTGTACCCGTCGTCACTGGCCTTGATAGTCGAAGTGCCTTCGGACCAGGCCAGCATGTCCAAGAAGGCAATCACGTTTACGCCGCCGGCATCTGCGGCAGAAATTCGGGCCATGGTTTTCTCCAAGCAAAAAGAAGCCCGCGCTAGGCGGGCATCGGGTGGTTGCGAATCACGTCAGGCAACAGGCGCTTCAGGCTCCGGCACCGGCTCAGCCGGATCTTTCGCGCTGATGGATACCTTGGCGGTGTAGTCCTTCAGCACCTGCGCGACACAGACCTGGGCGGCCGGGAACTGGGTCAGGATCTCGCGGGCACGGGCGTCAGCCTCCTCTTGGGTGGCGTAGCGGGTTTTGTTGGCAACTTCGTAGTCATTGCTCAGGTTGATGGCGACAAATGGCATGGGTTTTCTCCAGATAAAAAGAAGCCCGCTCGATGGCGGGCATTGGGTAGGTGTTGCGTTCAGGTTTTAGGGTGTTGCTGCTTGACCCGTTGCAGGGTCGTGTAGAAGGGTTCGGCCTTGGGCATCGCCCCTTGGTCCATGGCGTGCCAGAGCATGTCCAGCTGTTCCTCTATGGGCGGGTAACCTTCCCGGCGCGCCAGGTCGTAACTCACCTCGGGCGTGTAGGGCTCGAACTCGCCGTTGATGTATTTGAAGCGGCCGTGCGGGGCCGCCCCCAAGTGAAGCCGGCCACCTTGGGCGTGGTCATTCAGGTGCAGGCGCTGGGAGGTGCCCGCCTGAATGACCACGCCCTGCTGGTCGGTAACAAAATAGGAGACGACTTCATACGGGTCGTCCCTTTCCACGGTCGAACTGTTCATCGTTTGCATACCACCGCAAGGATCGAGGCGCCGTTGGTGTTGCCGGCGTGGTTTGAGGAAAGGGTGTAGGTGTGCGTGCCCGGCCCGGGGTAGTCCATCACTCCGCGACTGGCGAGCGTTGATTCCCGGGGCCGCTCCATCCAAAGCAGGACGCCGTTACGGGTCATGCTGATATCCGACTGGTAGGTTTGCGTCAGAGACCCCTGCAAGAAAACCGCATAGTTGCCATCCAACGTTACCGTCACGCTAACCGTGTTGGACCCTGCGAAAGCGCCTACCGGGATCGTCACCGCATTACCCCGGATGCGCAGCGTGTCCACCTCCGCCTCCCCAATCTTCACGGTGGTGATGGCACCGTTCGTGATCTTGGCGTTACCGATACTTGCGTCCCGGATATACGCATCACTGATGAACGTCTGGTTGCCGACCACGGCAAACGGGCTTGAAACTGCATCGCCAGAAGGGTTGAGAATCGCAAACCTGCTTGCCAGGATCGCGAACGTCGATTGCACCGCGCCTTTGGAGTTGTCGATGCTCAGGCCAAACCCGGCCACATGGCGGATGCCATTGGCGGTGATCTGAACCTTGATCACTTCCGAGGCGTTCGCCACGCCATTGAGCTGGTTGAGCGTCGTGCTGACTCGCTGTACAGACGCAGTCGTCTCCCCCAAGGTCGACTGCGTGGTCTGGATTTGCTCGCTCAGCGCCGAATCGGCGTTGGTCCGTGCCGTGATCTCGTTCTGAATCGCTGCCTGGGCGCCGCCTACCGATGCAGACAACACATCGATTCGCTGCGTCTCGGCAGAGAGCTTTTCACCCTGCTGGTTGACGGTGCTGGTCACACTACTGACAGCGTTCGCCGTGGCAGCTTCGGCCTCCGATACCCGGCGCGCCACGATATTGCACCACAGCGCCCGGCCGCTGCCGTCCGAAGGTTCCAGGCGGGTCACGAACCGTGCCGATACGGCGCCGGCCGGGGCGGTGATCCGACCGGCATAGGCTTTGAAAGAACCAAGCCCGGACACCACCGCAAAGGCGTCCAAGTAGCTGATGGCCGCGCCGGCCTTGTCGAAGAACTGCATTTGCATCCGGGCAATCTGCCCGCTGGTCATGTAGCCCGCGAAGATATCGGCCGACAGGTCGAACTGCTCGCCGCCCTTGGTCAACACGTTGCGCTCAAGGCCGCAGAAGCTGTTGCCATAGAACGCAATCGCTTTGCTGGCCGAGGGATGCGCCGAAACCCCGACAATCACTGGTCCAGCCGTCCAAGGATCTGAAACTCCGTCTTCGAACGCCCCCCGCAAAATGAGGTTATCTGGCTGCTGCCCCATGGAGGCCTTGATCTGGGTGATCGAGGTCGCCTGGCTATTCAACGTGGCCCCTTGCTGCGAGACCGTTGACCCCAGCGTCTGCAATGCAGACGCATCCGCTTTCAGCGCCACCTGACTGAGCGCCGCTTGGGCAGCGGTGGCCGCATCCGTGGCCACCTTGTCGGTCACCGCCACCCAGGTGGTACCATTCCAGCGCTTTGGCGTGTTCGCATTGCCAGTGGTGTCAATCCACAGGTTCTGGGCCAGCCGGTCCGCCACAGCCGGCGCGGTCGATTGATACAGTACCTTACCCTTGGCGCCGGCAGCATCGGCCGCCGCTTGGGCAGCCTGCTGCGCCGTAGCAACGTTGCCGTTGGTGGTTGCCAGACTGTTTTCCAGTGAGGTGGTTTTGCTCGATACGCTGGCCAAGTCGCTACCCTGCTGGGTGACCTTGGAACTGAGCAAGTCCACCGCCGCTGAAGTCGCCGCCTGCTGCAGCGCCACAACCTGCCCGTTGTCTCGCCAGCCGCTCGCGCGAGTACCCGCCTCCATCTGGTACTGGTCAGCCTCAATGAACCCGCTACTGACGTTAGCCCCACCGTAGACGACTACAGACGGGTACACGGAATCGGTGGCAGCATCCACCGTGAACGTATGGGTCAGGCGAACCCATGTGTCGCTGGCATCTGTCCTGGTCGACCCCCAAGAAGTGGTGTTCGAACCCGCAGCATTGACTCCATAGACCTGCAGCAGGATGCGTAAACCTGCGGTACCGCGCATGTATACAGAGGCCGTGTAGGTCTTGCCAGGGGTAACCTTGAACCGCCGGGTAGACTTCACGTAGACCCTGGCCCAGAGGCTGGGGCCCAGTCCCGTGACGTCAAGCCTCTGAGCTCGCCCAGGCGCTACAGTCGACGGAACCAAGCTTGGTGTTCTGGCCTCGCCGGTACCGTCGTACCACCACTCGTCTGCCACCCCTGGGGTTGTGCTCTCCTTCTCGAAAGATGAGTTGTACACCAGGTTCTCGCCGCCCACTTCACCAATGCTGTTGTTCAGCTCAGTTAGTTGGTTCGATGCGCTGGTGATCCCCGCTTCGTTCGCGCTGACGCGCCCGGCAAGTGCCGACGTAGCCTGGGCGTTGGCAGCGGTGTCAGCTTTCACCTGAGTCAGCGAAGCATCGATTCGGGTGATTGCCTGGCCGTCAGCAGTGATCTGCTGCCCCTGTTGCGTAACGGTGTTGGTCAGCGCCTGAACCGAGGAGGCCTCGGCTTTTGTCGCGACCTGGGACAACGCGGACTGAGCTGCAGCCGCAGCATCGGTCGCCACCTTGTCAGTAACCGCGACCCAGGCACTTCCGTTCCAGCGTTTCGGGTTGTTGGCATTAGCTGTGGTGTCAATCCACAGGTTTTGCGCCAAGCGGTCTGCGGTAGCCGGTACAGCCGACTGCACGATGACCTTACCCTTACTGCCTGCCAGATCGGAGGCCGCCTGAGCTGCCTGCTGAGCCGCTGAAACATTCCCGTTTGTGCTTGTCAGCCCCGACTGCAAGCTTGTAATCAAGGATGACTGCGATGCAAGACCTTGCTCATTCTGGGTCACGCGAGATGCCAGCGCGGTAGTAGCAGAGGCATTGCTGTCGATTTGCACCTGTTCGGTGACGTCCTCGATGATGAAGTAGTCGACCGAGACCTTGCCCCCAACGGCATCATAGCCAGTGATCAGCATTGGGGAGATCCAGGCAGTCCCCGTCTTCATGCGCTTCGGGTCAGTGATCGTCCCCGCTCCTGAGGCCCCGCTCTCTGAACCCACCGTATGCCCTTTGACATAGACAGTGACCTCTACCCAAGCACCTACCGGCAAGGCCACTGCCGTCATGAGCACGTAGTGAGACCCGGCGTGGGTGTTGGCGCCACTTGCGCTGATCCGGGTTGTCCCATCCTCGGCAAAAGCGTCGAGCCCCATATAAGTCCTGGCAGCCCCAGCGCCCTGGGACAATTGCTGGACCCTCCCGGAAAGCTTGTAGAGACGATCCGGCTCGAACCTAATCTTCCGAGACGACGCGACCCAGCAGTTGAGGTTGCCAGGCCCGCTATCGAGCGTCATGGTCGCGCCGCTGACGTTTCCAGCAGTTTTGTCGTATGTGATAGTCGTGCCGGGGTTCGTCACCGTCCGAACCCAACTATCGGATGCCATTTCACTGAAGACAGACTGGTAGACCTTCTCCGAATTACTCAGCACTCGACCCAAGCTGGCACCGATATTGGTCAGTGACTGCCCCTGGGCAGCCAGGTTAGTGCCCTGCTGGGTAACTGTGTTTGTCAACGCAGCTACGGTTGAAGCATCGGCCTTGGTCTGAACCTGATTCAAAGCACTGCTTGCCGCTGCTGCGGCGTCGGTTGCGACCTTGTCGGAAACGGCCTCCCAAGCCGACCCCGTCCAGCGCTTGGGCGTATTCGCATTTCCAGTCGTATCGATCCACAGGTTTTGTGCCAACCGATCAGCCGCCGACGGCGCGACAGACTGAACCAGCACCTTACCCTTGCCCCCGGCGAGCGCCGAAGCATCCTGCGCCGCCTGCTGGGCGGCAGTGACGTTCTGATTGGTCGTGGTGAGACTCGCCTGCAGCGCAGTCAGCGACTGGCCTTGGGCTGTAGAGGTCCCTTCTACATTGCTCACACGGTTGGTAAGCGTCTGAACTGCGCTCGCATCGGCCTTGGTTGCAACCTGATTAAGCGCAGATTGGGCAGCGGCGGCCGCATCCGTGGCCACCTTGTCGGTCACCGCCACCCAGGTGGTTCCGTTCCAGCGCTTTGGCGTGTTCGCGTTGCCAGTGGTGTCAATCCACAGGTTCTGGGCCAATCGGTCCGCCACAGCCGGCGCGGTCGATTGATACAGTACCTTCCCCTTGGTGCCGGCAGCATCGGCCGCCGCTTGGGCAGCCTGCTGCGCCGTAGCAACGTTGCCGTTGGTGGTTGCCAGACTGTTTTCCAGGCTGGTGGCCTTGCCCGACACGCTGATCAGGTCGGCGCCCTGCTGAGTCACCTTGGAATTCAACGCCTCCACCGCCGTCGCGGTCGCCGCCTGATTGCCACTGTTCACCTGGCCGTTGTCGCGCCATCCAGTGGCCAGCGTTCCTTCCTCGATCTGATATTGATCCCCCTCGATAAACCCAGCTGCAGCTGATGCGCCCCCGTACACCACAAACGCCGGGTAGACCACCGAGGTATTGGCATCAGGGGTGAACGTGACCGAAAGCCGCGCCCATGTTTCACTGGCATCGACGCGAACGCCCGCCCACGAGTTGCTGCTACTGCCCGCCTCGTTGACTCCGTACACCTGCGGCAGGATACGCAGACCGGCCGTGCCACGCATATACACCGAAGCGGTGTACGTCTTGCCAGGCACCACCTTGAACCGGCGGTTGGCCCGGCCATAAACCCGCGCCCAGCTGCTCGAAGTCAGTCCTGCCACGTCAAGGCGCTGAGCAAAACCCGGGGCCAGGGTGGAGCCAACCAGCGAAGGCGCCCGGTTAACCGGAGCGCTCGAACTGTCATACCACCAGCCGTCGGCAACCAGCGGTGTGGTGGGGTCCGGCATGTCGAACGACGGGTTGTAGACCAGGTTCTCGCCGCCCACCAACGGCAAGGCCGCATTGATTTTGGTAAGCGACTGCCCCTGCGCGCTGAGGTCCTGGCCGTGCTGGTTGACCTCATTGCTCAGGGCCTGGACGGTCGAGGCCTCGGCCTTCTTGGATACGCTGTCGGTCAGCGAGACGATGGCCGAACTCTGCGAGCTTAGCTGCTGATCCTGAGCCACGTCCTTTTGCTCGGTGGCCGTTACTCGGCTGGTCACCTGTTGCAGGGCCTGCGAGCTGGCTTTGCCGTCGATGCTGGTCTGCATCCCATCCATGCGGGTGGCCTGGGACGACAGTTTGCCCTCGGCCTCACTGACCCGGGTGGCCACGTTGTTGACCACGGTGGCATCGGCCTTCAAGGCGACCTGAGACAGCGCCGACTGGGCGGCGGTCGCCGCATCGGTAGCCGCCTTGTCCGTGACCGCCACCCAGGTGGTACCGTTCCAGCGCTTCGGCGTGTTGGCGTTGCCCGTGGTATCAATCCACAGGTTCTGCGCCAAACGGTCAGCAACGGCCGGGGCCGCTGCCTGGATGATCACCTTGCCCTTGCCACCCGCCAGCGTGTTCGCCGCATCAGCAGCTTGCTGGGCGGTGGCCACGTTCTGGTTGGTGGTGGTGAGGCTCGACTGCAAGCCACCGATCTGTGTCGCCTGTGCAGTGGTTTTGCCATCCAGCGTGGACACGTCGGTTTCGACCTTCGACACGCGCGAAGCCGTGCCGGCCGCCGTGACAATGGCCTGGCCAACGTCGGTCCAATAGGTCGCGTTCGGTGGCGGAGTGTTCTTCGGTACCGCTTTCAGCGCCTGATACAGCTTGCCGTCATCACCCAGCACCCCCTGATTGGTGCTATAGGTCTTGTCCTTGTTGTACGGCAACGAGCCGGCCAGTACAGATACCGAGTCGATTTTCTGCTGCAGGTCGGCCTTGGCAGCGTCAACCTCCCGATCCACCACCGCGATCTGCTGCTCGAGGGCAGATTTAGCGTCCGCGACATTCTGGTTTGTAGCAGTAATCTGCTGCTCCAGGTTGCCCTTGGTGCTGGCCAGCGCGTTATTGACCTCGCTGATCTGCTGAGCCAGCTCGGTCTTGGCGGTACCCACTCGCTCGTTCACCGAGCCAGGGCCATTGCCTTCGATAAGGTCGATCTTCTCGGTGAGCTGCTGACCCAGGTGGCTTTCGAGGATCTCGCCCTTGATGACCTCGAGCATCTGCGTGGGGTCATCTGATGTTGCGGCAGGCACGTACAGGAAATCGCTCTTCCCGTAGGCATTGGCCGAACGCACGTAGTAGAAGTACTGCTTGGCAAATGCCAATCCCGTGTGGGTGAAGGTCAGCCCCTGCCCCAAGTACACGGCATCAGCGATGGGCGCCTGGGGATTTGTCGCATGGAAGTACTCATAGGTCCCGCCGTTCAGGCTGTTCTGCCGGTTGACCGGTACCAGGGTAATGCTGTCCACCGAGGCGAAGTAATCGCAACTCTCTGGCACGGGCGGGCCGCCCACGTTCACGTTAATGCTCGCCTCGCCCGAGCGCGTGCCGGGGCCGAAGGCAATGACGCTCATGGCGTAGGTGCCAGAGGCCAGGCCATTGATGTTGCAGCTTGCGGCCTCCCCGCCCACCTTGAGCGACTGGACGACCTCAGTGCCCTTGCGGATCGTCACGGTGTAGCTCAGCACGGTCTGCGCCGGGGGCACCCAGCTGAGAACGCCTTGGATGATCTCGGCCACGCTGCTGGGCGTCCAGGCCAGGCCGGTGACAGCAGCCAGGCCGCCCACGGGCAGGTTGATGAACCCCAGCGGGTCGTAGGGCTGGCCCACAGCATCATCAAAGATGGCCTGCTCGTAGGGCTTGAGGGTCACTTTGCAGGCATCGGCAGCGCCCATGGTCCACTCCGTGACCATGAACTCGCCCAGAATGTTCAGCGAAGGCAGATCGACCTTGACTGCACGCCCCGGCCGGCAGTTGTAGCCGTTGAAGTTCAACGGCATGGATACAGAGCCGCCCGAGCGTCGGCGTCGTAGGCTGATGTTTGCGAGCCGCTGCGCCAGGTAGGCGTCTGTCACATAGGCAAACGACTGCGACTCAGCGAGCTCGCCACCGTCTGCGGTGATCCAGTCCTGAATCGCGACCTCCGGGTAGTCGGTCTCGGCCCAGGCCTGAGCAGGATCAACAAAGGTCCCGCGCATGGTGTTGATGGCATCGCTGTTGCTGACCTCGGTCGTACCTTCAACAGTGCCAATCACCATGTCTTCGTTGATGGTGAAGTCGGCTGGCCCGTAGTAGGCGCCCACCTGAAGCGACCAGCGCCCGCCAACCCGGATCAGCGTTCCCGCGCAGGCCGACAGCAGGTTATCCAGGACGGTATTGCGCTTCTCGTCAGCGCCAATGACGGCACCCGCAAAATAGCGAGGCGTCACCGTGCCGTCCGGCCCCACAACGGCCTCATCACTGAGGTTGGCCGCACTGGCGAAGGATTGGAAGATGATCTCGTCGTCAGGAATTCCGCAGCGGTTGCGCAGATACCAGAGGATTAGCAGTGCTGTGTTGGCCGAATAGCCGGAATTCCCGTTGCGGGGGTCATAAATGTCGCTGCGCCCACGAACCACGAAACGCACATCCGGGATGCCCGACGGAAACTTCTCGGCGTCGTACTTGAACGACAGCCGCACAAACGACAGGCCCCGGCCAATCTGCTCTTGGCGCCAGTCTGGGCAGTTGGCCAGAAGGAAGGCGTTCACCTGGGCCGGGTCAATGATCACCTCGGACGTGGCATTCTCCCCCAGCTCAGACAGTGGGCGCTCATCCACGTAGATCTGATCGACACCCGCGATAGCGCCCTCGGACAGTACGTAGACGATGTGAAGCCACTCGCCACTGGTCTGGTCGCCCGACTGTTCCTGGACCCAGGCGAGCACACCGCCGGTGCTGGCCCGACCGAGAATGAAGCGCACCGGGGCTTTCGACGAGCGAACGGTCTGAGAGCTTGGTTCGGAGCTTGGGCCGCCAGAAATCTTTGCCGCACCAGTCAGGCCCGCAAAGACTCCTTGCACACCACCAAACACATCCTTGAACGCGCCCACCGGGTCGTACATCGCCTTGATCGGCGCAGTGACGAGCTTGACGACTGATTTGATTGATTTGCCCACTATTCAACTCTCCAGGCCACCAAGGGCTCACAATCAACGGCTGCAGCACCAGACTCAGTGGCCGCCCAATACCGGCCGCTCCAGAGCACCGCCACGCACTTCCCCGACGCGCCCTCGAAGCTGACGATGTCGCCGCGCTGGGCGAACTGCACATCAACCCTTTCGAAGTAGGTATCGAGCACCGCCTCGACTGAGCCGTGCGTCGACGCCATCACGCGCTTGGCACCGATCTGCGTCTTGTATCGCCCGCGGTATTCCTTCGCCGGATCAACACCGCAGATAGCCGCCGCGCAGTCAGCGACAAACAGGCAGCAGTCAAATTCGCCCCACAAAAAAGGCCGCTCGAAAGCGGCCTGAATGGTCTCGTGTAGCCTCGTGGGCCAGTCTCGATAGCGCATGACGTTTACTCGTAGGTGAAGGACGGCGCGTCTTTCTTGGCGCCCCAGTAGATGGGCCATTCGGCCATCTGCGCGACGGCATAGAAGAAGCGGTCGCCGTCATGCCGGGCGCGGTGGTTCTCGTCCGTCCAGCGCTCTGTGCCAACCCGGTTCCATTCGGCCATCCGGTCGATGATGGTGACCGTAATCGTGCTGTCGCCCGTCGAGCCGCCGTAGGACAGTTTGGCCGCGTCCATGCGGCCGCTGAACAGGATGTCGGCCGCGTAATTCCCGGCCTCGTCATAGACGACGAACATCAAGCGCGCCGACCGGCCTCGGCAGCCCGCGACCGAGGTCTGGGAAAGGATGTAGCTGTCCAGGCCATTCAGCGTCAGATCAATGGACAGGGAGGAACCCGAATCAGCGCTTTCGCTGGCCTGGCCCACTTCGCCGAAAGTGCCAACGCCGTCGTAGGCGTAGCCGTTGATGATCAGCTGGCTGGTGCCCGTGTGGGCCCTGACCATGCCGTCGGCAAAATCCAGCTCGCAGGCAAATACAGGCGTGAAGTTGCCAGCAGCAATGATGCTCAGCACTGATTGGGAAAATGGGAAAACCGCAGCCATTAGAAGGCCTCCCGACATTCGATGGAAAGTTCAGCCACAATAGGCCTGACTGAAAGGGTGTAGCTGTCCTCGGTGAGGCGCATGATCGAATAAGGGTTTCGATACTCCACCGCGGTGCCAACCACCAGAGCTGAGCGCAACCGTCTGTTGAGAGGCAAAATGGCCGTGCCATCGCCGTTCGAAAGCACGTCCTCAACCACCTCATGCATCACCCCGCCGATGGTGATGTAATCGCCCTGGCTAAACACCCGGCGACCGCCCTGCAGCCCGCTCAGCGTGATGGTTGAGGCCATGGCAGCCCCGACCTGCACAACGGGCGCGCCGATGTTGTCAGTCCGCTTTCGCGTGAACGCCGGCAGCTTGAACGTACCGAAACGGCCCTGCAGTCGCCCCAAGAAGGCAGTCACTATTCGGTCACGGTCTCGGGTCAATTGGGGAAGCGACAGGGAGCATTTCCAGTACGACCCCGGGTACCCCACGATCTGCTGGCTGTTGTTCAGTGACGAAGAGAAATCGCGGTTGTTGTACACCATGCCCCAGCTCATCTCAGCCGGGCACACTTGGGTTGGCCATTCGATCGCCATCGTTCCACCTTAAAGTTTCTTGCGGATGCTCTGCATTATTTGGCCGTTTCGGCCCACATCCTGCAGGATCGCGGACATCGTTTGGCGCATGCCTTGTTGGATCATGGCAACCGTCTGAGGGCTTACATCTCCATTCACATGGAAGACCTGATGCACAGCCACCGGCTGGCCTGTGCCCTCCGGCTGACTTCCTTTGCTGCCCTTGCTCACCTCGTCCAGGGTTTTGTCCAGCTTTGCACTGGTGTTGGCGGTAGTGACCCGCTCGCCCTTCTGCAGCAACCAGGTACCTTCGCGAGGAACACTATCGATACCGTCGTGCGCCATACCCACCAGAGCGGAACTCGCCACACCGGCCACCAGGGGGGCGGTAGCCATCGCTGCGGCAATTGCAGCACCAGGTGCCAGTGCGGGCCCCACGATAGGTATCGCAGCGGTGCTGGCGAAGGCGGCGAGCTGGGCCTGGAACGACGTTGCCTGAGCGTTGGCAATCAAAGTCGGTGCCGCACTGGCCTGTGTCGTCTTACCGACCATCAGCTGCACCGCTTGATACACCAGCCACTGGGCAGCCATGTCTGCCAGCGCATCAACCATCGACCTGGCGAACCCGCCAACCATATCCATCAGCGCATCTCCGGCATCCTTCGAGCCCGTGGCCACATCAGAGAGGAACGACCCGAGCTCGCTCCTGGCGCTACCGAGGACAGACGTGGTGGCATCGGCGGCCATGGCTGAGTAGTCGGTCGCGGCGTCCGCAAAATTCTCCCAGGCGCTGGTGACACCATCCATCCAGTTGCTCTGCGCCTCATCGAGCTGGCTGTAATAGTCGTTTTGCAGCTCCAGGCGCTCGGCCAGGGCATCGCTGAGCACTTGGGTTTCCTGGTCGTAAAGCTCCTGGCTGATGTCACCGCTGTTGCGTTGCAGGACCAATTCACGCTGTTGACGATTGAAGTCTTCCTCGATCGACAGCCGTTCTTTCAGCCGCTCCTTGTACTCGTCACCACGGCCGGCGCCAGCAAGCTCTTGATCAAACCCGGTCCTGGCAGTCAGGAAGTCTTCATTCACGTTGGACCGGAAGGACGCCAGTTTCTTTGCGTCCTCCTCAGCGTTTTTGACCTTCTTCAGTGCGTCCAGCTCAGCTGCCAGACCCTCCAAGCGCTTGCGCTGCTTGTCGTTGATGCCGTCCAGTTTGCCGCTGGAGATCTCAAAGGCGAGCTTCTCGACCTCGGTCGCGTCCTTGCGCTTGTCCGTCGAGGTGTTGATAAGCTCAATCTGCCGCTGGTAATTCTCTTCAGTCGTCTTGAACGCCTGGTTCAGCTTTCTGGTAGCAGCTTCCGCAGCCTTCTCCGCTGCTTTCTGCGCATCGGTCTGGCCGAGAATACCTGCACTCCCACTACCGGCAGGTACGATCGCGGGTAGCTCGGAGGCAGCCTTGCGAGCCTGCTTCACATATTCCCGAATTGAATCGCCGGCCCAGGCTTTATTCATGGTCTGGCCGAGCTCAAGAAAAACACTGTTCGCCGTTCGAGCGTGATCCTTCGCATCGCTCGACATTTTGTCCGAGTTCTTTTTGAAGTCCTCGGACATTTCTCCGAACGTGACCTTGCTCAGCAGGAGGTTGGCCGTTGCCCCCATACTTTGGAAATACGCCATGGCTGTGGCGAATGTCCCCACCATAGAGATCGCGGCAACTTTAAATGCTCTGCCGATACCATCAGCAGTTGAAGCCGTCATGGCAGCGACCTCTACTAGGTCGTTGGCAAAAGCCCGGACTTGCGATTGCAGCCCTCCGGCCTCTTTGCTGGTATCAGCCAAGTCTGCTGCGAGCTGCGCGAGGACGGGCATGAATTCCGCCGCGAGCGCGGTTTTCGCCGAATTTGCATACTGACCGATTGTGGTCAGCTGGTTATTAAACTCTCTGGCAGACGAAATGGTTGTGTCGTCCAAAATCATGCCAGCGGCCATTGCGGAGTCGCCCAGCTCCTTGAGTTTCTTACCGCCATCAGCCAATAGCGGCACCAGGGCCGTAGCCTCGTCGGCAATCGCCTCCATGAAGAACGTCATCTGCGCTTGGCTGACATTCGCTTTTTGGAGACTTGTAACGTAGAGCTGCAGCGCTTCAGCGCTGTTTAGCTTGCGGAACTGCTCCGCAGTCACGCCAACCTTCGGCGCTACGGTCTCAAAGAAGTTTTTCAGCTCGCCACCGCCGGTGGCCAGAAAGTCGCCGATCTTGTCGTTGGTGTCCTTGAAGATGTCCGACAGCTTATCTTGATGCAGACCCACCGAAGCGGCAGCAGCGGCCAAGCGCTGAAACTCGGTAGTCCCCAAGCCGGCGAGCGCGGACAGATTGGAAATCTCTTTCGCCGCCGATGCCGTGCTGGTGACCAGGCCTGCCACTACGGCTGGGATCGCAGCGAACGTCGCGCCGACTGCTGTGCCCAAACGCTCGGCCTGCTTCTTTATCTCCGCCATCTGCTTCTGCGTTTCACGACCTGCCTTATCCAGCGGCCCTGTGAAACCGCCAATTTTCGCAATCAAGTCGAGTGTCAATGTGCCAAGAGAGCGGCTCGCCATGCTTTCCTCCAGGCGAAAAAAAACCCGCCGGGGCGGGTTTGATCAATAAATGGGCTACCGTTTCAGAATTTTCCTCTTCTCGATATCGAATTCCTCATCGGTAATATGACCTCGCTCTTTGAGGGCTGCCAGCGTTTCGAGCTCTTGGTACGGGTCAACAGTCTTGCTGGACGGCGACGTGGCCTGCTCAATGTTGATGCTGACCGGCTTTCCGCCTGATGAAACCGACCATATTAGCGAAGCGATCCAGCCCAGAATTGTCCAGCCTAAAAAGAAGTTGAGCAGCATGATCGACACCCGATTTGGGTGGCTTCTCGCTGCCGCGATTATCGTTGGAGTGAAGTACAAAGCCACGGCCATCGCGAGCATCACGAAGGCCTGAGTGGAGTCTGGTTCAACGACCATGGTTAGACGCTCCCTGTTAAACGAGGGCAATCTACCATCACCTACGGCCTCTCCCAAAATATTGCCGAAACAAGCTATGTCCAAGAAGCCATCGCATTCATCAGCGATATCCCCGACTGTGTGTGATGCGGCATGAATTCATAGAGATCAGCCTTACCGCCCCGACTACGGTTGATCTGTAGCGCAATCAGCGCCGCGGACAACTCCTGTCGGCGGGCGATGTTTAGCGAGCCATGCTTGTCGCGATAGTCGACCCAGGCCAGCACCTCCGCGTAGGAAAGCGTGGCCTTGGCCTCCGCGATTGATGTTCCGCCTATCCCGTTCAGCACAAGCTCATGCCAAAGCTCGTCAGCCGGGGTCAGCTCTTTGGGGGCGGGTTATTCACGGCTTTAACGGCGTTGTAAAGCGCCAGGCCCAAACCAGGGTCAAGATTCACAGCATCATCAAACGGCAACTCCTCGGTTCCATCCTCGCCCAGCATGACGCTGGCCGAAAGGTAGCGAGCGGTTTTGAAGCGCTCAGTTTCCCCACCAGCGAACATCGCCTCCATCACACCGAAGGCGTGACGACGGATGTGGACCGTGAATTTGTCGGTTACGGTTTTGCCGTTCTTGTCTACGTGCTTCCACGCGACTTCTTTCGGCACTAGGGCATCAGCAATGACGCCGCCTTTCTTCTTCAGTTGCTCCAGATTCATGGGTTTTCCTTGATGATCCAGTTGAGCTTGCCAGAACGCTGAATGGTGGCAGCGGTGCTCACCGAGGCATTGCTCGCGAAGTCGAACGGGAAGTCGGCGACATAGCCGGCGAACAGGCACCAAGTGCGCGTGGAGGGGAGCTCGAAATCGTCTCCGGCGGTGTTGACCGTGGGCGCGATACCTTTGCCATCGGACCAGCCGAGCGCCCAAAGGATGTCTTCGTCGCTATCGTCCTGGGATAGCTGGAACATGCGCACATGGCTGGCATTGCGCGGATCGGCCAGGATCGTTGCGGTAGCTTGACCTGGTGTGCGGAGGCCTTTCTTGTATTTGCGATCGGTGTCCGCCAGGCAGGTGTCATCGATCTGATCGGCAGGGGCACCGCCGGGGTTGAATGCGGTTAGGCACTCCACCTCCATTACGGTCTTTGGGCCGGTGCCGGAAACAGGCGGCAGCAGCGCGTAGAGCTGGGCGCCCTGAGCATTCATCGACATGGGTTATCTCCAGTCAGCAATAAAAAAGCCCGCACATGGCGGGCACGATGGATTTCGACATTTCAGCGCTGCACCCACCAGTCCACGTCGAAACTGGTCCGGTAGTTCTTGGTGGCCGGGTCGCGGGCTTCGCCACCCCACCGAGTCACGTAGGCATCCAGCTCAATGGCATCACGTATGGCGTCGCGAACCTGGCGGACCGAAGTACTGGTCGTGCCGTAAACGTCAACCTGTAGCGTGAAACCGTCGGCGTCGGGACGGCCGGCCAGGTAGTTCTCCGGTTCGCCATTGACCAACTGCCACACAGCGTATGGCTTGGTCACATCCTGGGGGGCCTCGCCAAACGAGTAGAGCCGCAGATTCGCGCCGACGCCGAGCAGTGCGGTGACGCCAGCGGCCTGCGAGCAGATTTGGAAAATAGGTGGTGTCATGAGGATGCGACCTTCTTGGCAGCGCGCCGGATGGTGCGGTCGATTGCCTTCTCGTACTCGGTGACAAAAGTGGCCGTAACCTCACTGATGCTGTTGGCCAGGGCTGGACGCATGAAAGGCACGGCCGCCATGTTCTCGGTACCGAACTCGATCAGGCGCCAGTGCGGCGTTGGTGAGTTCGGGCTGAGGTCGCCGCCATCCTTGAGCACGGCGCCGTGCAGTACGCCGATCCGGAAACCGAGGTCTCCGGTCTGCTTGAACAGCTTGCCGTTCCAGCGAAGAGCAATGTTGTCCGCGATCGAGCGCCCGGTTTCCTTGTCGTCGATCCGCTCGGCGCCTTCCTTGGCTTTCTGCACCACAACCTGAGCGGCCTTCCGCAACGCGGCCCGTCCACCCTTACGCCGAACGTCATAGCTGACCGACTCCAGCTTCCCCAGCAGGCTATCCAAGCCGGTGATGCTGAACTCGACTCCGTCAGCCATCTTTCACCCCTTTCGACACGAGGATGGTCAGGTACTCCTGGCCGGACTTGTCGTCTTCCAGAGGCGGGCCTTCGATGCTGTACACCTCGCCGCGGTAGACGATTCGCATCGTGGGCAGAATGCCTGGACGGTATCGGATCACCATGCGAGCGGTGGCCTCAGACTTCGCAGCCTGCGCTGCGATCAAGTCGCGAGCCGACAATGGCGATACCTTGGCCCATACCGAAAGCAGCTTCTGCCACTCCGGCTCACCGTATTCGCCTGATTCAGGGTCGCGAGGTGTGACCTTGTGCTGCAGCTCAATGCGGTGCCTCAGATCGCCAGCCTTCATAGATTCACCCAGCGGTGAGGCCCCCAAAGAGCTTGGGTGGCCATCGGCATCTCAGTCGCGATGGTTCCGGTAACTACCGCTTCCCGCCCCATGAACCAGTGACCGATCAGCAACAGTGCACCCTGGCAAATTGCCTTCGTGATAACGATCGAGTTTCCAGCGGGCTCTGGTAGCGGCTCACCCTCGGCGATCAGCTTGCGGTTGGTCCACTGTTCGAACGTGCTGAATGCCGCGTCGGTGTATGCCTGGATCAGGGCGTCTTCTTCGTCACCGTCAACCCGCAGGTGCGACTTCACGGTGTCGAGGTCAATCATTTTTCGGCACCAGGGCCTGCAACGCCGGCTTTTTCGCGTCTGCCGCGAATTCGATACCGTTGGCGGTGAGCCATTCTTTCAGCTTGGGAACGGTCATCTTCAGCGGATCGGTTTCGTTTTCAGCGCCCTTCTGCAGCTCGATGGCTGCGTCGATTTCTTCCTGCGAGCTGCGCGAGGCATAGCCTTCCGGCGGATAGTTGGCAGCCAGGTAACCGGCCTCCACGAATTCGGCCACGGTAGGGCCGTCCTCACGAAGCCCCGGGGTGCGCTTCTGGTCGAGATATTCGGCCACGCCCAGGTGATCAACCGCCACCACTGCGCAACGGTCAGAAACATCCTGCTCGCCCACCTGGATCTCCACCACCTGGTTACCGTCCACAGCGAACGGAAACGCCTTCTTCACGGAAATGATTGGCATAAATACTCCAGAAGTTGGCGCCCGGAGGCGCCCGCTGAATCAGGCAGCGCTCAGGGTAAGAACCTTGATCGCCTGGGAGTCGACGAGCATGCCGCCGACGCGCTTGGTGGTGTAGAAACCAACGAACGGCTTGTTGGTGTACGGATCGCGCAGCACGCGGGTGCCGATGCGGTCCACGATGGTATAGCCGCGTTTGTAGTCGCCGAAGGTGACTGCGTTGGCATCCGCCGCGATATCCGGCATATCCTCGTTCTCGGTGATGCCGTAGGCCAGCAGTGTCGAAGGCTGCCCCAGCTCCAGACCAGGACGCCACAGGTAATTGCCTTCGCTGTCCTTGAGTTTGCGGGCATAGGCCACGGTCAGGTTGTTCATCATGAAACGAGCGTTGGCCCGATAGCCTGCTTTCAGCGAGTGGACCAGGTCGATCAGGTTGTCGCCAGTGAAACCGCCGGCTGCACCCGTGATGACCTTCTGCAGAGTGCCGAAGGGACGGGTGGAGTCCTTGGCCGTGGTCAATGCGTAGGCCAGGATTCCTTTTGGCTTCTTGTCGCCGTTGCCGAGCAAGAAAGCAGTGCCCTCACGCTCGGCAAACTCTCGGGCGACCTCGCCATTCAGCCAACCCTCGGCGTCGAAGAAGATGTCGTCCAGACTGGTCTGGGTTGCCTGCGGGTTGGCGTAAATCTCGCCCATGAAGGCAGAGATCTGTCCGAGGGTTGGGGTACCGGTAGCCGGACGTTCGTCAGTTTCGCCGACCCAGCCAGACCCGGCGCCACCCAAGCTGACCAGGCGCTTGTAGTCCGGGGAGCCGACAGTGATCTGGTTACACACCTGGCGCATCGGCGAGGTGTCCTTGAGCAGCTCAATGATACTGCGATCCAGCTCTTCCGGTACCGCGTAGCCGCCATCGGCGTCATTGCCGATCTGCAGCGCCTTGGCCTGCAGATCGCCCAGGCCGGTGTCGATGCCCTTGCGAACGAACTGCATGAAGGCGGTCTTGTGCTCGCTCGCAGCCTTAGTGCCGCTGCCGTCCGGGCGCTTCAGTTCGATCAGCTCTTTTTCCAGAGCAGATTTCAACTCGTCGAGCTCACCCAGCTTTTCATTCAGGGTGTCGACCTGGCCGGACAGCTTGCCCTTCTCGGCTTCCAAGCCATCGATGCGCTTGTCGTTCTTTTCCTTGAACTCGTCGAACTTTTTGCCTAGGGCGTCGGCGACTTCTTTGATGTCTTTTTCTTCAACAGCCATGAGAGGCTCCTTACATTTTGTCCAAAATGGATTTCAGGTGGTTGAGTGATGCGTCGGCACCCGCCTCTCGCGGTGAAACTGCGCCGTAACCCTTGGCCATGAAGGCCTTGGCTTGTGAGCCGGAAAACCCTACCTCTCGCAGGGCCCGCTCCACTTTGCTGGGCGGCGGGGTTTCGCCGCGGGCCAGCAGAGATTTCACATCGGTGATCCGAGCCTCGTCGTTGGCCGGGAAGGTGACCAGGGAGACTTCCCAGAGATCGATCGCCTTCAGCAGCCAGATGCCCTTCTCTTTGTCGTACTCGTAATCGTCGAGCATGTAGCCGATCGACATGCCGGTCAGGCTGCCGGCCTTCATGTGGGCGTGCGCTCGCTTGGCCAGCGGGTCGGCCTCGATCAGCAGCCGGCCATGCACGTACAGCCCAACGTCGTCTTCGCGCATCTCGGTGTAGATGCCGATCGGCTCGCTCATCTGGTGTTGCCAGAGCATGGCCGGCAGGCGGGACTTCTCTTTCCATTTGGCCAGGCTTGCGGTAAAGGCGCCGCGGACAACAACATCGCCGTAGCTGTCCTCCACGCCAAACACCGAGCCGTAGCCCTCGAACTCGCCGTTGTCGCTGACCGACTTGATGGTCAGCGGCAGGTCAAGGCGCTGTTTTGTCTGCATCGCCGGCAGCCTCTGGTTTGGTGGTCATGTTCATCGGGGTCAGGTACACATCCCCGCCCTCGCGCGGGTTCAGGTCTTCCAGCTCGCGGCAATCATTCGGGCTGAGGATTCCCCACTGGATGCCCTTGCCGTAGGACTCATAACGGCCTTTCAGGTCGCCTCGCATGAGTCCGCCGGCATTGAACTTGGCGTAGTGGCTGAGCCGATCTTTATCACTGAGGAGGCCGACCTGAATGCGGTGCTCAATTCGTGTCAGGTACGGCACGAGCGAGTAGTTGACGAAGCTCATCCCCAACTGCTCGACATTGTTGAGCGTCATCTTGTCCATGTTCGCCACCAGGTGCGGCGGCACGCGGTACAGGCCGCAGATCTGCGCCTCGGTAAGCTTCTTGGACTCGATGAACTGGGTATCCTGGGCATTCAAGCTGATCGGCTTCCAGTCCAGCCCCATCTCCAAGATCATGGGCTTGTAGGCGTTGGCCACGCCCATGTGTTCGCCCTGGAACTCGGTTTTCAGTCGCCCAAACGCTTCGTCAGTGAGCTGCTGATCAGTTCGCAGAACACCGCTGGTGACCGCGCCATTCGTGAACAGCTTGGCGGCATGGGCGTCCATCGCCTGCCCCAGCCCGAGCGCTTGCCGGGCGTACGCGATCGGGTTCAAACCGACGAGCCCATTAAGTGTGAACAGGCGCACATGCCAGATCTCGTCCTGGCTCAAGGTCTCTTGGCCGCTGTTGAACGTGACCTTGTACTCAACGGACCAGTCGTCCTTGAGCTTCGGCTGAACCCGGTCTGGGTTGATCGGCAGCAACTCGACGACATTGCCAAGGGCCTTGACCTTGTAGGCGTAGAAATTGCCGCGTAGGCACAGGCAAGCCACCATGAGCTCCCAGAACTCCTGGGCCGTCATGTACCCGTTCGGCGCCATGTTGAGCAGTGGATAAAGCCGGTGACCGGTGGCCGGTACCCTGACCTTGCCGTTTTGCTTCAACAACCGGCAAGGCAGCATGCCGATCGACTCGGCCAACACCCGCACGCAGTTGAAGACCACCAACTGTTGCATGGCGCTGGTGGTGGTCACCCGCTGACCTGACGCACTTTCGTAGCCAGCACCAAGCGCCTGGGCCAGTTTTTCTGGCGTATCAATGATCAGCGGATTTTCTTTCCTTCCGAGAAGAGCCTTGAACATCAGCGCCCTCCTCGCACAACGGCATAGGCCGAAAGTGCCATCAGGATCATGCCGCACACCGACAGCGCCACGGCCTCGCCCATGCCGATCCACAAGCCCCGTGCAAGCAGCGCAAACCCGGCCATGCCCACGATATCCGGCAAAGATTCGCGCAGATGAGCGAGCGCGGACACCCCACCGCTGCGGGGTGCCTCGTTGTGAGAGGTCATAGAGTTCTGATTCCGTGCTTGGTGATGTGATCGGAGAGCGTTTCCTCCGGGTTTGCGTTAGCCAGCACCCGGCCAACTGTCATGATCAACGCCACTGCCCCGTCGATCTTGTTGTCTTCGCCCTGCTTGATCGGTCGCACCACGTCATCATTGCCGGGTAGGTTCTTGCCGATGACGTTGCCAATACACCAGGTCATGATCGGATTGCCGTCGTGATGGAACCTGCCCGCCTCTATTGCGGCCTCCAGCTCCTTCATGCCGTCGGACATGTTGGTGTAGTTCTGGGTGATGGTGATCGGGTTGAAACCCTCGTCGTCCAGGTCATGACTCAGGCCCGTGGCGCCGTGCGGGTCTATCGGGCTCTCCCTGATCGGTGCCAGCTTGTTGGCTTCCTTGGTATCCTCGAGGATTTCGCGGTAGTCCACCTCAGCGCCAGGCGTGGCGGTCAGGTGGCCGGTATTGACCCAGGCCTGAAAGCGCTCGGCCATGCGTTTGTTGTCCACATCGTTCGCGGTGTCTTCGGGAACCCAGAACGCCGGCGCCACGCTGTAGTAGTGGATCTTTCCATCGATCTCTCGCCAGAACAGCCTGGCCCTGGAGTTCATGTCCAGCTTGCGGGCCAAGTCGAAGCCGGCAATCCACTCCTGCCCCTCGAACTGCTCAAGTGTGAGCGTCTTGTCCTCGCAGGCCTTCCAGCTCTCCATGTTGAAAAAGCCAGACTTGGCACTCACCCACAGGTTCAGGTGCTTGGTCTTGAACGTGTTGGTGAAGCGCGCCGAGCGGATCGCCCTTGCCAGCTGGCTCTCCAGGTACTCCTGAAACACCGACACGCCCATGCAGGGATTGGCCTTGGCCAGGTTCTTCGGGTCGGTCCAATCGTCGCCCTCGTCAAGTGTCCAGATGTAGCCGAACAGCTCGTCGTCCGGCACCGTGCCGTTGAGCATCTCGATGACCTGGCGACGCTTGTCGTAGCACGGCCCCTCGATGTTTGCGCCGGCGGTGGTGATGATGAACATCAGCGGCTGGCGGCGCGCCCCCATACCTGTGAGCATCGTGTCGTACTGGGCCGCGCTGTCGTGCTCATGGTATTCGTCGATGATCGCGCAGGACGGCGACGCACCATCACCTGGGTTGCCGATCAGCGGCTCGAAGCGGCTGCCATTCGACGGGATGTTCAAGTTCGAGGCGTTGACCTCGATGCCGGCTGCCTCGATCAGCATGGGCGACCGGCTGACCATCAGCCTTGCAGGCCGGAACACCTCCCACGCCTGCTTCTCGGTGGTCGCGCCGGAGTAGACCTCGGCGCCGAACTCGTTGTCGGCGGTGAACATGCTGATGCCGACGCCGGCGGCGATCACCGATTTGCCGTTCTTGCGCGGCACCTCCCAGTAGCTCTCGCGGAAGCGCCTGTACCCGCCCTTCTTCCGGACCCAGCCGAACGTGCAGGCCAGGCCGAAGAGCTGCCAGGGCTCAAGCGTGATCAGTTGCCGCTTGAACGCCCATTCGCCCTTGGTGTGGGGCAGCAGCTGCATCAGGCGCAGCTTTTTCTCAGCCTTGGCTGGGTCGAACTTGTACGGGTAGTTCTTCGAGCGGCTGGCCGCCAGATCCTCGAAGTGCCGCTCGATCGCCTGGTGGATGTAGCGACATGCCGGAAACCTGCCCTTGAGGACAGACCTTGCCCACACCATAGCCTTGTCGACATTGGTGTACTTGGCTCTGGTCATCAGGAACTCAGTAGGGCTGCAAACTCGTTGGTGGATTTCTGCTTATTACCGCCGATGATCCGCGTGCGGCTGGCCGGGTCCAGACCCAGCATCGAGCCGAAGG